>DATDHK010000083.1:0-7993 GCA_036521635.1 Bryobacteraceae bacterium
GGCGTTGGAGGGAAGACTATGCGCGGTTTTGAAAAGGTGCGCGGCGGATTTGATTTCCTCGCTACTGAGCGGCGCCAGGGAATGAACCGTGGGCGCGGCCGGCCGGCAGCCGATCGTGGCGCCGGCGAAGCAGAACAGGCAGGCGGCCGCTCCGGTCTGCTTCAGGTACTTATTCACGCAACATCGCCATGGGTTCCACGCGTGAGGCTTTCCGCGCCGGAAACAGGCAAGCGGACAAACAAATTACCAGAAATGCGGCCGTGAACGCCGGATAGACATACCAACCGGAGACGTTGAGCAGACCCAGCTTGGTCCGCACCATCGGCAGGATCGCCGCGGTCGCGAGATTCCCAAGCGCTGCGGCGACCAGGGCCGCCATTACGGTGGAACGCGTAACCGACCACATCACCTGCGGCAGGCCGCCTCCGATCGCCAGCCTTACGGCGATTTCCCTGAGCCTTGTTCTCATCCGCGTCGCCACCACTCCATAAACCCCCGATAGCGTGAGCGTCAACGCCAGCAGCGCCACCACGGCGATGATGGCCGCGCGGTCGCGCTCCGGTTTAACGATGGCGGCCGCCAGTTGGTCCATCGACGCAATCCGTCCCGGTATCAGGCTGCGATCGACGCCGGCAAAAGCCGGGCGCGCCAGCTTTTGAAAATCGCCCAGCGGCAAGCTGGTCTTCACCACAACGCTCATAAACGGGGACGGCTGCTGTTCGAAGGGGACGTACAATTCAGGCATGGCGTCGCGTTTCGCCCCGAAGTGCCGGACATTTCCCGCGATTCCCACTACTTCGCAACCATCCAGAATGCCGCGGATTCGAATCGATTTCCCGACAATCTCCGGACCGAAACCTAGCCGGTCGGCAAGAAGTTGGTTAACTATAGACACGCATCCACGGGCTTTGGTGTCGATTCTCGAATTGAAGGCGCGCCCGCGCAGCAAGGGAATCTGAAGCGCCTGGAAATAGTCGCCGTAGATTACGCGGTAACTGGCCGGCACGCGCCGGCTGGAATTGGCGTAGCCTTCGGCGGGCTCGACGAAGAATCCCGCGCTCCGCCGCGAATCGAGCGGTAGATAGTTCGTCGCGGCGACGGTTTCGATGCGGGGAGTGGACCTGAGCCGATCGGCGACAAGATTGAAAAACGCCACACGGGCGGCGGGCTCGCGAATTGAATCCGGCATCTCCACATCCACGCTCAGCACGGACTGCGTGCGCAGGCCGAGTTCGGTGCGGCTCAACCGGAAATACGTGGCGCCGATGTGACCGCATAACAGAACCAAGATCGCAGTGAGTGAAACCTGCGCGAAAATCAGGCCGCCCTTGAACTTCTCGGCTGCCCGCGACGGGCCGGAAGTCCTTCCCGCGAATTGCAGCGCGCGCGACACCGGGACGCTTCGCAACATGACGATTTGCGCCGCGGCGGCAATCGCGGCGAATACGCATGCCAGCGCGCCGGCGATAAGCCACTCTCTCCAACCGGGCGCCCCGGCCGTCAGAGTGCCCGCTCCCGGCGTTCCCGTAACCGCGGCAATCGCGGGCAAAAGAAACGGCGTGGCCAATAAACTGATCAGTGCGGCCAGGCCGGTGAGTGAAACCTGCTGGGCCATTACCTGGAAAAAAATGCGCGCCGGTGTCGCTCCGATGGCCAGCCGGATCGCGATCTCCTGCTGGCGGTCCATCAATTCGATGCCGCAAAGAACCGCGGCGTTGATAAGGCCCAGAAAGGCCAGTATCAGCACCAGCGTGAGCGCGGTGAAGGCCGTGGTTCTATAACCATCGCGAAGAAAATCCGGCAGCGGAACAAACTGAAAGGCGGCCGCGCGTTTCCCGCCCGTGTTGAGAAGTTCGGTGGCGGCAAGGTATTCGGCGCGCGCGCTTCCCATGGATACGCCAGGTGAAAGCCGGACCACGCAACTATAAACTTGTACGCCTCGGAATGCGGCCTCGTTGGCGCCGCGCGCCTCCATCCATACATCTGTGCCTTCCGGAAATACGCTCGTGCCCGCAACGACGGCCGTCACCACAACCGCCTTGTTATTGATTTGCAGACGCCTTCCGGCAATATTCGGATCCGAGTTAAACCGCGAGCGCCAGAGGTGTTCTGAAATGTTCACGGCGTGTGCCGCTGAATCCTTCGACGCTTCGAAATGCCCGAGCCGGACGCGAGGACCGAGGGTCTCAAAGAAATTCCCGGAGACCACTGTCAAATGGATACGCTCGCTGGCGTTCGGGTCGACTAACGTTCCCTCGACGGAGGCGAAGAGGCCGATGGCCGCCAGTGAATGCAGCGGATTGACCGGCTTCGCGGCCGCGTCGAAAAAAACAGAGGTCCCGCCGGTTATCACCGCGAGACGGTCCGGATCGTGAAAATCAAGGGGCTTCCAAAGTGTCTGCTCGAAAAAACCGGCGATGGTCAAGGCCGGGGCAATGGTAAGCACCAGAACGCAAAGGGCGATCACATTCTGTTTATTCCAACGCTTTAGACCGATTAATTTCACGATGGGTGTCTCCATAGTAACGCGAACGCAATAATGCGGGGCGGAAAACTGGCCGCCCCACTTTAGGGTTTCCGGTATCGAGCCGCCCCCTACGTTATGCAGGAGCACTCTTTTACGGTTGTCGCACAGTCGCAACCCCAGCTACCGGAGAGCTGAATGTGCTTGCCGTAGCTCGTCGCTTCCATGCCGCCGGCATAAACCGGACTGTGAGACAACAGCAGCACCGCCGCTCCGAGTAAAGCGCAGGAGGAGGCGTAGCGAAGCGTGTTACGAATAATTGTCGTGATCATTTTGTTTCTCCTTTGTTTTACCGTCAGACGGTCCTAGCCGTCCCCTTAGGTAATGCAGGTGCACTCTTTTAGGGCTGTCGCACAGTCGCAACCCCAACTGCCGACGAGCTGAATGTACTTGCCCTGGCTCGTCCCGGCCGCGGCGCCGGCATAAACCGGATTGTGAGACAACAGCAGCACCGCCGCTCCGAGCAGAGCGCAGGAAGAGGCGTAGCGAAGCGTGTTACGAATAATTGTCGCGATCATTTTGTTTCTCCTTTGTTTACCGTTAGACGTTGCAGAGCAGCTATTTTGAGCCTATTTCCGCATAAATATGGGGCGGAAACCAGTCCGCCCCGTTTTTAGCGTTCCGACCCTAGCCGACCCTTACGTAATGCAGGAGCACTCTTTTAGGGGTGACCCACAGTCGCAACCCCAGCTGCCGGAGAGCTGAATGTACTTGCCGTTGCTCGTCGTGGACATGCCGCCGGCATAGACCGGACTGTTAGACAATACCAGCACCGCCGCTCCGAGCAGAGCGCAGGAAGAGGCGTAGCGAAGCGTGTTACGAATAATTGTCGTGATCATTTGTTTTCCTTTTTTCCGTTAGGTGTTGCAGAAACATTCGTTATTGCTTGTTCTGCAATCGCAGGCCGGCTGACCGTTGTTTGAGGTGGTCTTGCCGTTGGTGACCGTGCTCATCCCGCCCGCGTACGCGGGAGTGGACATTTGCAGGCCAATCATCGCCGAAAAGAAGGCGAGGAGGAGCCAGCGGTTATCTTTAGCGAATTTCTTCATACAATTTCTCCTTTGACTTTAGTTGGAATTACTCTCCCTGCACTGAAACTGAATTGCCATTAACGGAGAGCGGCGTTATGGACAAGATCGTAGAATCGCTGTTGAGCCTGGGGGTTGCTGGTAGGGCCAAAAGCGGATTTGACCCGTCCCCGAGTGTCCACCAGGACTTTGAGAGGCGTAGCCGACCCAATCCCGATCGACTTTTCAACGCCGGCGTCGGCGAAGCGGTAGACGTCGTAGCCCGTGGCATGGCCGCGGAGAAATGCCGCCCTGTCCGCATCCGTCGCGTTCACCAGGACGGCGGCCACGCGAAGCCGGGCCGGGTCCGAGGCCGTCAGCTTATCCCAATATCTGGATTCGAGGAGGCAGTTGCTACACTCCGTGCCTGAAAGAAAGATCACCATCGTGTGCGACGCGCCGAGTGGCAATCGCATCCGGACGCCGTCGCGGAGCCGGATCAAGTCGTGGTTGAACAGCGGTCCAACGTGAACTCGATCGACCGTTCCATCGTTGGCCTGAACCAGCACCATTTGAGCGTGGCGGTTCGAGATCACGAATCCGGAACCCGCCAGCGCGCCAGCGCCAAGCAGAATCGCCAACAACGTCTTATTGATTCGCGGAGCCATACATAACCTCGAAAGTCGGTTGCTCGGACGATTCCTGATTCTTCAGAAAGAATACGCGTCCATCGGGAGCCGCATCCAGCATGCGGTAGTTGGTCGCCGCCGACCGGATCAAACGGGAGTTGCGGAGGTCCCACATATCCACCCGGTACCGCAGCGGAGAAAACGTTTGGTACTGCACCAGCAGAGTGTTGGCGTCCGGCGCCACGATTTTCCGGATGGGCGTGAACGTCATCGTCCAGTCGTCATAGGCGCGCAATTTGTCGGAGACCGGGCCGTTCGGAAACACGAGCGGCGCGGTGGGCATCGCGAAGTCCCCGGCCTTGGAAAGGATGGGCGTGATGGCGTCGTGCGTGATGCTGTAGATCTTGTAGTCGAATGGGAACGCAACCAGAACGCGTTGCCCCGCGGTGGTGAAGTAGCAGTCGTCGGCGGCATCCAGATTCAATTCGAGCGCTTTGCGCGGAAGCTCAAACCGGGATTGCTCGAACGTGCCGTCGCTGGTGTAGTCGTGCAGGACGTACGTCCGCCCGAAGCCTTGCGACAAATTTCCGCACACATGCAATTCCCCGGTCGAAGGATCCTGAACGATGCCCTTGGCCGAATAAGGCTGCTCGCTGATCGGGAAGGAGGATACATACTCCCCCGACAGGGTGATCCGGTTTATCCGGCTCTGGCGGAAATCGGTAAACCAGAGATCCGGCGCGCCGCCTGCCGCCGGTTTGTTTGTGTAGGACAATCCCGTGGGCCAGACGTACGATCCTGGGCCGCTGCCTTTTCGCCCGAGCGGCTGGAGCTGTCCATCCGAATCATGGAAAGTGTATAGATGTTGATTGGCGCCATCCATGATGTAGAACCGGCCGGCTTCCCCCGGCAACACGGTGCTCAGATGGCCCACCTTACTGCCGGGAATCGAAATGCTTCGAGCGTTGGAAACAATGTCGCCGATCCTATCCGCGCCGGCGCCTCGCGACGCCGTGTCCAGCGCCGATTTGAATCGGGCGCTATGCGTCAGAAACGAGGGCTTCTCCTGCTTCGGGCCGCGAGTGTTCGCGAACCCTCCCTCGCGAAGCGCCACCGCGCCCGCGAACGCCCCCACGCAAATCAGAAATCTGAAAATTAGTTTGGTCATATTAACAAGCCTCCCAAGCTTTGGTGAAATCACTTGCTCTTGGCACAATGTAAGCGTACGCGCCTGCTTTATGCCGGACAATACCCAAAAACAGGTAGCTTCGCGAGTCTCTCTTCCGGTGAATTTGGGAATAATAGATAGCTTTTGTGAGCCGGGCGCCGCTAGCGTGGTAGCCTTGAATTTGGCTAATGACGCATCACGAATCAGAGTGCTTTGTGTCGACGATCATCCGCTAGTGCTGGAAGGAATACGGGCCGTCCTTGGCGCCCACCCCGATATCGAGGTGGTGGCCACCGCCGAAAATGGCGAACAGGCGCTGGCCATGTTCCGGCAACATCAACCCGACGTGACCATAATGGATCTCAAAATGCCCGTCATGTCCGGACTACAGGCCGTAAAGGAGATGCGCGATATTTCTCCGGAGGCGCGCATCATCATACTCACCACTTATGAGGGCGACGAAGATGTATATCAAGCCCTGCATGCCGGCGCCGCCACTTACCTGCTCAAGGATATGCTCGCGGACAACCTGGTGCGCTCGCTGCGTATAGTTCACGAGGGCGGACGGCCGATCTCGGAAGAGGTCGCCGCACGCCTGGCGGACCGCATCGGACAGCCTGCGCTGACTCGCCGCGAAGTTGAAGTCCTGGGTCTGATCGCGAAAGGTTGCCGTAACAAAGAGGTGGGCGGGCAGCTCGGCATTTCCGAAGAGACGGTTCAGGTGCACGTCAAGAACATCATGACGAAGATGAAAGTGCACGACCGGACCGAAGCCGTCACGGCTGCGCTGCGCCGGGGCATTCTGCACCTGGGCTGACCGCATACCTGGAATCGGGTATTTCGGTTTCCCCCGAGTTCGGTAGCGACTATCCCACATAATTCGCCTATCATCAATTTAGACCATGGGCCCATTGCCAAAGACGCGGATAATGGCTGTCGAACACAACGACACGTTGCGCGATGGCCTGATCGCTCTGATCGGCGACGAGCCGGACCTGGAGATCGTCAGTACGCCCTCCGACGCCCAGCACGCGTTGCTCGAGTTTCTCCGCGTCCAGCCGCACGTGACCATCGTCGATGTGGATACTCCAGGAACCCTGGAATTGATGCGCCAGCTCCGGAGCCGGCAACCGCAGGTCAAGATTATTCCGCTGGTCAATTACGAATGGGACAGTATTGCGCAGGCCGCCGTGGAGACCAGCGGATCGCCGTGTCTGCCGAAGGACCACATCGGCCGCCGGCTGTTGTCGGTAATTCGCGAAACCAGAGACACATAGCTGTAGGGAGTTTGATCTATGCCGATAGGATTTTTCGACTCCCACCTCCGCCACATATCTCTCGAGGAAGAACGCGACGTGCTCGATGCGCAAGGCGGCGACCTGTTCCGCCGCCCCGGACTGCGGATGGTCTTGCCGCACGGATGCCACGCTCGTTCGCGCGGGGACAACGCAGTAGTCTGGGACGGCCGGTTGGACAACGGCGCCGGCCTGCTGCGCGGAGGCGACGCACACGATTGCTCTCCCGGCGACGATGCCGGCATCGCGCTGTCGGTGTTTGAGCGCGGCGGTGAAGCGGCTTTGCGCGGCCTGCTGGGCGATTGGAGCGCGGTGTTCTGGGATGCCGCGCGCTCAACCGTAGTGCTGGCGAGCGATTATACGGGCGTCCGCCCGCTCTACTACAGCTATGCCGGCGGACGCGTGATCTGGTCCTCGTCGCTCCATTGGCTCGCCTCGCGCTTGGGAAATGCCGCTGTTCTCGACGAGGATTACGTGGCCGAATTTCTGGAACGCGGCGGATCTTTCGGCCGGACGCCCTATCGCGATATTCGCGTGGCGCCGCCCGGGCACTCGCTCTCGGTGTCGCGCAGCGGCGCTGTTCTCAACGCATTCTGGACGCTGAAGCTGGACCGCCTGCGGTTCGCCGACGAACGCGACTATGCCGCCAACTTTCGAGATCTGTTCGAGGAGGCTGTGGCCGTGCGCATGCGTACGGCGGGTCCGGTGTACGCCGAAATGAGCGGCGGACTGGATTCCTCGGCGGTGGTGTGCATGGCGCACAGTTTGATCCGGCAAGGGCGAGTGCCGGCGCCGCGCCTGGCCACCGTGCATTACCGCCACCAGGGATCGCTGGATGAGCGGTTCAACCATATCGTCGAAAGCGCGCTCGCGCTCGATTCCGTGCACCTCGATACCAGCGCTTTTCCGCTTCTGGCCGAAGATGCCGCCGGCCGCGGGGCGCCGGGATGGTGGGAGATGCGTGACGCCGAGATCGCGCGAGAGATGAACGCAGCCGGATCGAGCGTCTTACTCACCGGCCGTCTGGGCGATCTGGTTATGGGCAACCACTTCGACGATTCGGAACAGGTGGCGGACCTGCTGGGCGAGTTCTCGATTTCGCGGGCATGCACGGAAGCATTCGCGTGGAGCCGCTTGTTGAACGTGCCCGTGTATTCGATTCTCACCCGCGCCGCCCGCTTGAGCCTTCCTTTTCGTAAGGCGCCGGTCCACGCATTGCCCAGCGGCAGAAAGCACTGCCGCATGTTGAGCGAGGTGCTTCGCTCGCGCGTGTTGCAGACCCCCGAGCCTCTGCGGAATGTGTTCTACACTCATCCCTATACGCATCGGCCGCTGGTGGAGTTTATGCTGGCGATCCCGCCGGCGGTGGT
>DATDHK010000084.1:0-13031 GCA_036521635.1 Bryobacteraceae bacterium
GGTCGAGTCGCCGTCGGCCGGACAGCATTTCCAGGACATTCTTCAGGTAACCGGCATTGCCTACGATCCGGTCGCGGCCATTTCCCGGGTGGACGTCTTTGTCGACGGAATCGTGATTGCTCGCGCTACCCCGAACCTGGCCCGTCCCGATTTCTGCGCGACGCAGAATGTCCGCGGTTGTCCACTCGTTGGATTCTCATCGCTGCTCAACGTATCCGCGCTGGGCCTTACCACTGGTCAGCACACGCTCAAGATCCGCGTGACGAACTCGCGTGGACTTCCGAAGGAATTTCCCGATACCCCGATCTCGTTCTTCGTGGACCCCGGCCAGGCTCGCCTTCCCTACGGCAAGATCGAACTGCCGGCGGCCGGCGCCACGGTCTCCGGAACGGTAGCGGTGCGCGGCTACGTTGCCGACGACGATTTGCGGATACTGTCGGTGGATACGCTGGTGGACGGAGTCACCTACGGTCCCACCACGTACGGTTTATCGCGAACGGACATCTGTAACGCGCTTACCACCAAACCACCCAACTGCCCGGCTATCGGATTCCAGTTGAGCCTGGTCACGTCAGGCGGATTCCCGCCCGTGCCGGACGGCCAGCACACTCTTCAGATTCGCGCCCGCGACGAAACCGGCCGACTCACTCTCATCCCGGATACGCCGGTCACATTTACCGTGAAGAACGGCGCGCCCGCGCCAATCCTGGGCGGCCTGGATACTCCCAAGACCAACGACCATCTCAGCGGCATCGTACATATGAGCGGCTACGCCTACTCGCCGGGTCAAAAGATCATAGCGAACGTGGTGGCGTTCGACAACTTCTTCGGCGTTGGGGCGGCCCGCTACGGTTTGCCCAGGCCGGACATCTGCGCGACGTTGACCAACGTGCCCGCGTGTCCGAACATCGGCTTCACTTTCGATCTGGACACGACAACCATCCTCAACGGACCGCACACACTGGGCGTTCTGTTCGTCAACGACCGCAACGACCAGGGGTTCGTACCGAACCTGGTGAACGGCGGCATTAACGTGGTTATCGACAACCACTAATTCGAAAGGCTGGCCGGCGGAGAGTCGAGAAGAATCCGCGTTACTAAATGTTACACTAAGCTCCCGCAGTTGAAGGTGCAAAAACGAACCCAACGTGTCAAATGAGCGGGGGGCGTGCAAGTTTTACCACGCCCAGCCCCCCTTCTACATAGCGGATCGCGTAAATGTTATCATGAGGTTAACCCTTTGGTAGGGTTCGTGCAACGTTTATCGCTAGAGGAGATTGTCGCATGACACTTCGCAATACACTTGTGTTCGTGGGGGCTTTTAGCGCCCTCTCTTTAGGCAGCGTGGGATGTGCCACCAAGAAGCATGTCCGCGAGGCCATTGCTCCTGTGCAAAACCAAGTGAACCAAACAGATAGTAAGGTCGGCACGCTGCAAAAGCAAACCGACGAGAATAAGCAGTCGATTGGGGACTTGGATCGCCAGGTGGCCACCGCCGATGAAAAGGCAGTGGATGCCGGTAGAAAAGCTTCCGCAGCTTCAGAAGCCGCATCCAAGGCGCAAAGCGCTGCTGCAGAAGCCGCTCAGCGGGCCGAGGCTGCTAACACTGCGGCTCAGCAGGCGCAGGCGGGCGTTTCCAAGCTCGATAATTCCCTTCAAAACCTGGACAACTACAAGCTGGTTGCCACTCAACAGGTCTATTTCGGAATTGGCCGCGCGGCTTTGACAAAAGACGAGCGGGCCAAGCTCGACGACGCTGTTCAGAAGGTGGGCGGGATGAAGAACTATCTCGTCGAAGTGGAAGGCTACGCGGACAAGACCGGCGACAAGACCGCGAACCGGGAATTGAGCCGCAGGCGAGCCGAGACCGTGGTGCATTACCTGGCCGTGGAACACAATGTTCCGCTGCGGGCGATTCGCCAGATCGGCGCCGGAAGCGATTTCCCGGATGCCGACAACAAGACCCGTGCAGCCCGCAAAGAAAATCGCCGCGTGGACGTGAAGATCTATAGTTTGGATCTGAACGGCCAACCGACCCAGTCATCCCTGAACGCTCGGCCGACTGGCCAGCAGTAATCGATACTTATTTCAAAGACTAACGGACCGGCGCGCTTGCGTTGCCGGTCCTTTCTTTTAAATCAAGAACACAAAGGTATACCGAGGAACACGAGGAACACAAGGAACACGAGAAACAGGTGAGGTATCCAGCGACTTCCTCCGTTCCTCGAAATCATTCCACTCGCCCGAACTGGTCTGGTGTTCCTCGTGTTCCTTGTGTTCCGCCAACTCATTTCACCGTGCGGGCCAGGACGTCGGCCCGCTCGGCCAGGCTTTTGGCGGCTGTCAGGTTGGTCTTACGCGTAGTCTGCGCTTGTTCAATGAAGCTTTGAACCTGGGCCACTACGCCCTGCTGCTCGGCTGAAAGTTGACGCTTTGAAAGTCGGGCCAGGCTGGCCTGCGCGCGCTGCAAGCTCTGGTCTATCGCCGCGTTGTATTGGCGTTCCTGCTCCGGCGTTAGCATTTCTCCCAGGCGAAGCGGCTGAGTGACTGGGGGCGCAGCGGCAGGAGTAGCTGCCGGCCGGGATGCCCGCCGAGTAGGCTTCTTGGGCTGGGCAGCTTCTTCCTGAGGCGGCGGAGGCGCCACGGCCGGGTTCGGCAAAGCGGGAGGCGGCTGGCTCGGTGGCGCAGTCTGAGGTGGAGGAGGTTGCTCCATCGGCTCCGCCGGCGCGGCGGTTGCAGCAGGCGCGGGAGGAGGCTTTGCAAAGGTCTTCTCGCGGCACGCAATCCCGGATGCCGCCAGCAGAAATACCAGCGGAATGGTGAGCACCTGACGGTTGAAATGGGCCGGCATGAAAACCGCGGTATCAAGTACTGTTCGTCGCCGAAGTCGCCGCTTCTCCGTGGAAATCCGCAATCCCCGGAAAACGCAACCGGAACGTCGTACCTTTCCCTAGCTCGCTTGCAAAGTCGATTGTACCACCGTGTAGTTGCACCACTCGATAGGTCGTCGCCAAGCCGATTCCAGTGCCCTGCTGCTTGGTGGTGAAGTACAGATTAAATATCTGATCGCGGACTTCCGGAGCGATCCCGGGACCGTCGTCAGCGACCGTGAGCTGGCATTCCAGGCCGTTCCACTCCGTGCATAAGGACAACTTCCCACCTTCTTGCAGCGCTTCCAGGCCATTGTTGACGACGTTGAGAACGGCCTGCTTCAGCAGATCGGCGTCGCCGTTGATCCAGAGGCGGTCTTCGAGAGCGGTCTCGATGCGGATATGCTTGGCCTCGGCATCGATCGAAACCAGCGCAAGCACCTGCTCCACCACTTGCTTCAAGTCGAGCGGTTGCGCTTTCAAATCGATCGGCTTGTTGAAATTCAGGAAGGTTTTGACCACGGTGTCGAGGCGCTTGATTTCCCCGGCGATCACATCCACCTCGGGCTGCTCCCCATGCAGTTTTCCGCGCAAAACTTCCAAGTGCAGCGCCATGGCATTCAGCGGATTCTTGATTTCGTGCGCCACGCGGCCGGTAAGCCGGCTGATGGCCGCCAGGCGCGAGGAAACATCGATCTGCCGTTCCAGTTGGCGGCGGCTCTCGATGTCTCGAAGCGTAATGAGCGTTCCCAGATCTTCTTGACCGCCATCCTTGCGCAGTATCTCGACGCTGACCAGCAACCGTGTGCCGGCGCCGGCGCCCGCCATGGTGATCCGCTGGTCGCGCACCGATTGCCGCGACCGCACCGCATTTCCGATCACGCTTCCAAGCGCCGTCGAAGGCGGGAACAATTCATCGAGCCCGCGTCCCACCATTTCGGCGCGCGGCCGTCCGAGCATCCGTTCGGCGGTCTCGCCCGATACCACCAGCTTGCCTGCATTGTCGAACAAGAGCACTGTCTCTTCCAGCCTCTGCAGCAACTGTTCGACGTTGCTCCGCAACTCGCGCGCGCCCTTGAATTGCTCTCCCAGCAAAGTGAGCTTGGACTGAACGGCGGCGAACTCGCGGGACTCGCGCCGGACACGCAAGGTCTTGGTGTCGAACTGGCCGGCTCGAATCAGGTCGATGTTGCGGCCGAGGCGCTCGAGCGGATCGAGAAACAGATTCGGCAGCACCGAGCCGAGAAAGATGGCGATGAACAAAGCCCCGCTGAATGCCAGCGCGAGATTCTTGAGGACCGGCAGGACGTCGTGCCTGATCAAATCCGACTTGGTGACCACCTTGACTTTGAAAAGAACCCGGCTGGACCCCTCCGCGCCCAGAGGCCGCGTGGTCGTAAAATCTTCGCTGCGCATCATTAAGTCCCACAGGTTCACCAGCCAGTTGGCGGCCAGTACATTCTGGAAATCGTCGCCCGGCCCACGCGTCGTATTCACCTGTTTCGGATTCGACGACGCCAGAATCGCGCCACTCTCGTCCGTCACCAGAATCGCCACCACCTGGTCCGCGTTGCCCAGCGTTCGTGTCAGCATCCCGGTGATGTCCGGGTCGCGCTGGATCAGATCGGTCCACGTTTTTTTCCACTCGTCAAACGACGTTGGATGAAGGCCGCGGGCGGCGGTCTCCCGATTCAGAACATCGAGCAGGCTTCCCTGTACTTGATCGGCGACCAGTCCGGCGCGTTGCGACGCCGTTTGGAAAGTCATGCGCGTGAAGTCGTAGAGGTAGAGCGCGGACATCGCGATGACCACCAGCGCAACCAGCGCGGCGATGGCGATCCGGAGCCGGGCCTCCAAAGACATCTACGCGCCTGTGCCGGCCTCCGCTTCGGCAGCTCCGTATTCTTTCAATTTGTTGAAAAGAGTTTTCAGGCTGATGCCCAGGATTTCGGCGGCGCGGGTCTTGTTGTTCTTGGTGTGTTGCAGCGTGAGCTGTATGAGCGATTTTTCAGCTTCGCTCACGGTGGTGCCCACCGGCAGCCGCACGGCGTCCGGCTCCACCACTTGCTGCGTTGGCCGCGTTCCGGCCGGCACTCCAAAATCGCGCGGCAGATGATGCGTCGTGATGGTGCCCTCGCCCGCCAGAATCACCGCGCGCTCCAAGACGTTCCGCAACTCGCGCACATTGCCCGGCCAGCTATGCTGCGCGAACTGCTCCGCCACGTCGCGATGCACATCCACTATGCGGGTTTCGTGCTTGCGGTTCAACCCTTCAATGAGCGTTTCGGTGAGCAGTGGAAGATCGCCCTCGCGCTGGCGCAGCGGCGGCAATTCGATTTGGAAAACGTTCAGGCGGTAATACAAATCGTCGCGCAGCTCGCCCTTGCGCAGCGCATCCTCCAGCACTTTATTGGTGGACGCGATGACGCGCACGTCGACGGACAACTCGGTCTTGCCGCCCAGCCGCCGCACGCAGGAATCCTCCAGAACGCGCAGCAGTTTGGCCTGCGTGCCCACCGGCATTTCGCCGAGCTCATCCAGCAGCAACGTTCCGCCTTGCGCCAGCTCGAAGCATCCGGCGCGCCGCTCCACGGCGCCGGTGAACGCGCCCTTCTCGTGCCCGAACAATTCGCTCTCCATCAACGTTTCCGGAAGCGCGGCGCAATTGATGGCGACAAAGGGTCCGCCGCGGCGCGGACTCAAATGATGCACCGCGCGCGCCACCAATTCTTTCCCGGTGCCGCTCTCGCCGCAAACAAACACCGCGGCCTTCGACGGAGCCACCTGGCGTATGAGCGAGAACACTTGCTGCATGGGGGGGCAAACGCCCACCAGATCCACCAACACGCCCTTGTAAGTGAGTTGGCGCTGTAAGCGTTCCGTTTCCTCGGCCAACCGGCTTTGAGTGGCCGCCCGCTCGATCAATACTTTTAGAGCGCTGGGTTGAATGGGTTTTTCGAAGAACCAAAAAGCCCCGAGATCGTGCGTGGTCTGCACCGCTGTTTCAATGTTGCCGAAAGCGGTGAGCACGATGGCCGCCGGACCGTCCCCCTGCGCGGCGAGCTTCTTCAGAAGTTCGAACCCATCCATGCGCGGCATCATCAAGTCGGTTACCAGAACGTGGACGGGCATCTGGTTCAGCTTTTCGAACGCCTCCTGGCCGTCGGCGGCGGTCTCCACCGCAAAGCCCCAGGATTCGATCATTTTGGCTAAACCGGCGCGCTGATTCTCTTCGTCGTCGGCAATCAGCACGCGAGTCTTTGGTCCGGAGGTTACATTGCCCATCTTTATTGATTGTAACTGGGGAGGAGGCGGGAAGGGCTGACTGCCAAATTAAAAAGCATTCCTCTGGCTACCTGCCCACAGTATTCTTGTGAGGCAGGTTGGTAACCTGCCGCCGATTGAAAATCGGCCTGTAACAATTTCGACGCTGGCAATACGCCGATTTGACAATCGGCGGCAGGATGCCATCCTGCCCCACAAAGTACCACTCAGGCTGGAGGCGCCCCCGGTGAGGAAACGGCTACTGGCATCGCGCGCGCTGAACTTTTCGCTGGCGCCGGAGTCGCCAGCCAGCGCCTGATTCCCGGCATCGCTTCCATCGCGGCCTTCTCGCCGGCCGCGATCAGGTTCTTCGCGCTGGCGAACGAATCCCAGGCCATGTGGGCCACCGGGGGCACGATCACTATACTCGAGTAGCGCCGCCATTCGTTTTCGGTGCGCGCGCTCATCAATTGAAAGCAACGGCTCAGCACGCCGAACATGTTTCCGTAATCGCCCGTGTCTTCCTGATTCGGAATCGCGATCGAGATCACTCGGTCGGCGCCCATCTGCAATAAAGGCGCCGCTGGAACTTCCATGGAAACGAAGCCATCCACCAGCAATCGTCCCTGGTAACGAATGGGAAGAAACAAACCGGGATAGGAGCAACTGGCGCGGATGGGCACAATGACGTCGCCCTTCCCGTGAAATGTGCACGGCCGGCCCGTCAGCAGGTCCGTCGCAACGATGGCCAGCGGAATCCGCATTTCTTCGAACCGGTTGTGCTTGAGAAGCCGGGCCAGAAAGGTGATCATGCGGTCGCTGCCGGCCAGCCCCATCAGGTTCAAGGTCCAACGCGCGACGTCCCGAAACTTCATGGATAGCGCGACCTTTTCGATGTCGTCGGACGTCGCTCCACTGGCCACGGCCGCCGCCATGATTGCGCCCGAGCTCACGCCGGCAACCGCGCAGATGGGAATGTTGTTTTTTTCCAAAGCACGCAAAACGCCGATGTGGGCGATGCCCCTGGCGAAGCCGCCGCCGAACGCCAACCCAATCCTCGGTGCATGCGGTTCCCGGCCCAACCCGTCCCGCATCCATCGACGGGTAGCCTGCCACCACCCCTGCGCCGGCTTGATCTCGACGGCGTTCATGCGTCCTCCTCGTCACGTATCATAAGAATATACGTGAGTCACTTATTTTGTCGCTGCATTTTATCCGCCACTCTGTTAGTAATATTTATTACACACGCTCTGGCCCAGCGGGAACTGTCGGGCTCGGCCGAGGCTAAGCTCGCACTCGATCGCTTGACCGTCACCGGCAGCGTGCTGATGATCGCCGCGCATCCGGATGACGAGAACACAGCGGTTTTGGCCTATTTCGCGCGTGGACGCAAGGTGCGAACGGGGTATCTTTCGCTCACGCGTGGCGAGGGCGGGCAGAATCTCATAGGCCCGGAACAGGGCGACGCGTTGGGAGTGGTCCGCACGCAGGAACTACTGGCGGCCAGGCGAATCGACGGCGCTGAGCAGTTTTTCTCGCGGGCGATCGATTTCGGATTCAGCAAGACGGCCCAGGAAGCGTTTGAAAAATGGGGCGGGCACGACAAGATTCTCAGCGACGTGGTGTGGGTGATCCGGCGATTCCGTCCCGACGTGATTGTGTTGCGATTTAGCGGAACGCCGCGCGACGGTCACGGGCAGCATCAGGTCTCCGCGATTCTCAGCAAAGAAGCCTTCTCGGCGGCCTCCGATTCGAAGCGATTTCCGGAGCAACTACGCTGGGTAGAACCGTGGCAGGCCAAGCGCATCATGTGGAATACTTTTGCGTTCAACCGCCAACAGGAGCTGGAGTCGGAAAAACTTCCGGACAAAATTGTGGTGGATCCGGGTGATTACGATCCAGTACTGGGACATTCTTACGCAGAAATCGCGGGCATGTCGCGCAGCCTGCATCGCAGTCAGGGACAGGGTACGCCTGAGCGGCGCGGCGCCGCGAAAAATTTTCTGGTGACGGTGGAGGGTGAGGCCGCCAAGCAGGACACGTTTGACGGAATCGATATCACCTGGAATCGCGTTCCTGGCGGCGCGCCGGTGGGCGAGGTGCTCCAGGAGGCGGATCGTGCGTTCGACCCGGCGCACCCGGCCAAGATCGTACCGCTGCTGCTCAAGGCGCAAAAATTGATGGCCGGATTGCACCATCCGGTGGTGGACCTGAAGCGCCGCGAGCTGAGCGACGCCATTGCGCTGTGTTCCGGATTGTGGCTGGACGCGACGGCGGACAAATATGCTGTGACTCCGGGCGGCGCTTTGAAGTTGAGCGCGACGGCGATTAATCGGGACCGGCTTCCGATCGAAGTGCGATCGGTTGAGGTGGAGGGGATGGCGCAAGCGTCGTCGAAGGATGCGGCTGCTCTTGCTTATAACGAGCCGAAGGTTTTTGCGTTGAGTGTGGACGTTCCCGAGGGCCAGCCCTTATCGCAGCCCTACTGGTTGAGGGAACCGAAGCAAGGCGAGACGTATGCGGTCGCCAATCAACTGGAAATCGGGCTGGCCGAAAATCCGCCGCTGTTGCGCGCGCATTTCCATTTGCGGATCGATTCCGAAGATGTCGAAGTGATCCGGCCCGTTAAGTACCGCTACATCGAGCGGTCCCAGGGTGAGGTTACGCGCGCGATTATGATTGAGCCGCCGGTGGCTTTGCAGTTGTCTGAAGGAGCGTTGCTGTTCCCCAACCAATCGGCGAAGAGCGTGAGAGTTCAGGTGAAGGCGAACGTGCCGGGCGTCTCCGGAAAAATCGAGATTCAGGCGCCCGCGGGCTGGAGCGTGACGCCGGCTTCGCAGGATTTCCAACTTGCCAATGCCGCGCAGGAAGCGCCGCTGTCGTTTGAGTTGACGCCGCCTTCGAAAGATGCGCAAGGCACGCTGAAAGTCAGCGCGAAAGTTGGAGAGCGCACCGTGGCGGTGGGCATGGACGCGATCAGCTATCCGCACATTCCGCCGCAAATATTATTTCCGCGAGCGGATGCGGACCTGGTGCGCACGGACGTTCGGCTTCTGGCCAAGAACATCGGCTACGTGATGGGCGCGGGCGATGACGTGCCGGAAGCGTTGCGGGGGATCGGCGCAAGTGTCGCGATGCTGAGCGCGGACGATTTGAAGTCGGGCGACCTCGGCCGCTTCGACGCCATTGTCACCGGAGTGTGCGCCTACTCGGCGCGTCCCGATCTGCTGGACAATCAGCAGCGGCTGCTGGAGTACGTGAAGGCGGGCGGCACGCTGGTTGTGCAATATCAGGGTCTGCGGCCGAGCAGCCCGTGCGGCGGCGATCCCGATGTTTTGTGGCGCCGCATTGGGCCGTACCCAATCAAGCTGGGGCGCGACCGGGTGACGGAAGAGAACGCGCAGATCGAACTTCAGAATCCGGGGAATCCGCTGCTGCATCAGCCCAACGAAATTACGTCGCGCGATTTTGAGGGGTGGGTGCAAGAGCGCGGCCTGTATTTCGCGTCGGAATGGGATCCGCATTATCAGCCGTTATTTTCGACGCACGACGCGAACGAGAAGCCGTTGCAGGGCGGCACGCTGTACACGCGCTATGGAAAAGGGGCGTACGTGTTCACCGCTTTTTCGTGGTTCCGCGAGCTTCCGGCCGGCGTTCCCGGCGCATTCCGCATTTTCGCGAATTTCCTGAGCGCGGGAAAAGCGCAGTAAGGCAGGCCGGTGACAGGCCTTACATAAGTTATGCTTTAGGTTTGCCGAACACGCCGGAACCGCCTCCGAAAGCGATTGTTGACGAGCCTCCGCCATTCCTGGGAACCTGGCGGCGCGTTTACATTTTCATTCTCTGCTATCTGGCCGTGGTGATCGCCGGATTCTACGTTTTCTCGCGCGCCTACGCCCCATGAGACCGCTCGATTGGATCGTGATGTTCGGGTGGCTGGCGTTCATCGTCAGCTACGGACTCTATCGCGGACGCGGCAGCACTACCGTCAACAAATATTTGCTGGCCGGCAAAACCATGCCGTGGTATGCGATGGGGCTTTCGATCATGGCCACGCAGGCCAGCGCCATTACGTTCATTTCCACCACCGGCCAAAGTTATACCGACGGAATGCGATTCGTGCAGTTCTATTTTGGGCTGCCGGTGGCGATGGTGATTCTTTCGGCGACCGCCGTCCCCATTTTTCACCGCGCCAATGTCTACACCGCGTACGAATATCTGGAAAAGCGGTTCGACGCCAAGACGCGCGCGCTGGTAAGCGCGATTTTTCTGATCCAGCGCGGGTTGGCCGCGGGCTTGTCGCTGTACGCGCCGGCGGTGGTGCTCTCGGTAATTCTCGGATGGCCGGACCGACTGACTACCGTGCTGATGGGTGGGCTGGTTGTGACCTATACTTCGCTCGGCGGCATCAAGGCCGTTACCTGGGCCGACGTTCAGCAGATGACGCTGATCCTTTGCGGACTGGTGATGGCATTCGTCATGGCGATCTATTTGTTGCCCGGCCACGTCTCGTTCGGGAATGCGGTTTCGCTTGCCGGGGCGGCCGGGAAATTGAACGCCGTGAATTTCCACTTCGAGTGGAACGACCGCTACAACGTGTGGAGCGGGTTGATCGGCGGAATGTTTCTGGCGCTGGCCTATTTCGGTTGCGATCAGTCGCAAGTGCAGCGTTATCTGACCGGCAAGTCGATCGCGCAGAGCCGCTTGAGTCTGCTGTTCAACGCTATGGCCAAGATCCCGATGCAGTTTTTCATTCTGTTCATCGGGGCGATGGTGTTTGTGTTTTTTATTTTTGCGCAGCCGCCGGTGCTGTTCCAACCGGTGGAGCTGAAGCGCGTCCAGAGCGATCCACGCTTTCCCGGAGTGGAGAAGCGCTATGAGCAAGCCTTCGCGGAACGCAAGGACGCGGCGGAGAAATATTTGGCGTCGAAGAACGCAGGCACGCTGGCGCGCTATCAGGATGCGCAGCGCGAGCTCGACAAAGCGCACGCCGCCGGCGAACAACTGGTGGGAAAAGATTTTCACGATACCAACTACATTTTCCTTTCGTTCGTGACGCACTATTTGCCGGCCGGAATCGTGGGATTGATCATCGCCGTGATTTTCTCGGCGGCCATGTCGTCGACTTCCGGCGAGATCAATTCGCTGGCCACCGTGACCGTGATCGACATCTACCGCCGGCACGTCAACAAGAAGGCGACGGACCATCACTACCTGATGGCCTCGCGTTTCGCCACGGTTTTCTGGGGCGTCTATGCCGTGGCATTCGCGCAGTACGGCAAGAATTTCGGCGCGCTTATCGAGGCGGTCAACATTGTCGGATCGCTTTTCTATGGCGGACTTCTGGGCGTGTTCGTGCTGGCTTTCTTTTTCAAATCGGTGGGCGCGAACGGGGCGTTCTTTGGGGTTCTGGCTGGCGAGGCCGCGATTTTCGCCGCTAATCTGTTCACGAAGATTTCGTTCCTTTGGTACAACGTGGTCGGATGTTTTGTGGTGATCATAGTGGGGATATTGGTTTCACGGACATTCGATCGAGGCCGAGGGGCGCCCGGGCGGTAAAACCCGAAGCGGGGTACGGCGCGAGGCGCCCGCACGCCTCGCGGAGGACTGCCGTACCCCTCTTCCCAACTGAAGAATAATCCCTTGGCGCAAAGCGGTCTTCGGCCGGGGAGGTGGAAATCGCGTTTTCGCCAATGTTTTGGGGTGAAAATAAATTGCGAAGTTCTGTGACGGGCTTTTAGTTGAGGGTGACGCCGCGTTCCGCCAGCAGGGCGCCCGTTATCAGGTGCAGGTTGATCAGGCCTCGCCGGTAATTGATGGATTGCCGGAGCACGTCGTTTTCGGCCAGGTTCAATTGCGTCTGGGCATCCAATACAAAGAAGAGCTGCGTGACGCCCAGCTCGTACTTCTTTTGCTCGGCGGCGAAGCGCTTCTCCGCGTAGTCGCGCGCGATTTCGGCTTGCTGCATGCTGGCCTGAGAGGCTTCCAAATCGTCCAGTGCATTCAGCACTTGCAGCCGCAAATTCTGTTCCAGCTTGCGGAGTTGCAGGGCATCCTGCCGCTTGCGGATCTGCACGTCGGCGAGGTCGGCCGCGGCGGCGCGGTCGCGAATCGGCAACCTGAGCCGCAGTCCCACTGAGTAAACTGGAAAAACGAACCCAAACAGTTGCCCCAGGGAGTCCCCGAACCCGCCCGGCACCCGCGTAATCACCGTGCCGGTCCCGAAGGGATTGTCGATCTGATTGAAGATCCCACCGATACCCTGCGACGTGTAACTGCCGGTCAGAGACACCGCCGGACGAAGCGCATCGACGGCATTGCGAATATTCAAGTCGTCCGTATCGAGCGTGGCGACCGACGCCAGCCGATCCGGGCGCGACGCCAGCGCTTGACGAATAGCCGACTCGCGGTCCGGCAGAATGGCCGCCGGAATGGAGAGCGATTCCGTCAGCTCGATTGGCAGGGACCGCAAATTGGGTTCCAGATCGGCGCCGATTTGCTGGCGCAGTGTGTTCTCGCGGCGGGCCAGCGCTTGCCTGGCTTGGATCACGGAAACTTGCGCGGATGCGTAGTCGGCTTTCGGCTGGAAGATGTCCAGCGGCAGCAGTGCGCCGGCGTCCAACTGCTTCTGCGCCCGTTGTAGAGCCGCCTCGCGCAGCTCCAGGAATTTTTTCTGCACGGCCAGATTTTCGCGGGCCTCGACAACATCCCAATAGGCGTTTTCGGCGTTCGCCAGCAGGTTGCTCACCTGGTCGCGAAGTTGATATTGGCTGATCCGCAAATTCGAACGGGCGATCAGGATGGTTCGCCTGGTAACGGATCCGCCGCGATTCCGAAGCAGCGGCTGATCGAAGGCGACGGCAAGATTCGAACTGAGCGCCGGATTGTAAGTGTTGA
>DATDHK010000085.1:0-19920 GCA_036521635.1 Bryobacteraceae bacterium
AGAGCTAAACCGTAACCGGGACGCGCCGGTGTAATCAGCACCGAACGCGCCCCTAACCAAAATTGCCTACGAAGGAGGCAAACCATGGCTGTCATCACACTACCCCGCTGTCCGCGGACAGCGCAACTCCACTCAACTTCAACCTGCGGGGCCGCTCTATGAAACACCCCGCCGGTAGGCTTCTCGTCTATGAGACTCTCTTCGCTTTGAATCGGGACATTGACCAAGTCGTCGCGCACTTGGAGCGGCTGCGAGAGCTCGGCATGCTCCAGCAGCAGCATTTTGGGGACATTTTCCCCGCAATTATTCAGGAGACGCGAGCCTGGGCCAACCTGGAGTTGGTCGAGGCCCTGCAACCGCTGGAACAGGATGACTGGACCCACTTCCACCGGTTGCACATCGGCGTGATCGATGAAGCCGAGCTTTCGCTGAAGGAGAAGAAGAAGAAGAAGAAGCGAAAGCGGCGCCGGGCTGAATCGGAGGGCGTATGAGCGAGCCGGCGCCTGTCCGAAATCCGGCGGACCACCAGCCGGCTTCCGAGCAGGATGCGTTCGAAGCCGAGGACGACTCAAAAGAGCCCGCCGCTGACTTCCAAAAATTTCAAAGGCAAAGCATCAGGTCTCGATGCCGCGCCAGGGGCCCGCGCCACGATGCGTGAGCTATTGAGGCTCGCGTAATACAGTGACAAGACCGTTCTCGGCCGGTCGCGGCTCGGCCGGTGAGCGGATTATGGAGATCTTTATTGGGCCATTCGCCAGCGTGAAAAGTTCGTCCAACTTTGGAGTTGCTGGCCCGCCCAGGCGTTTGTCTTTTCCTTGTGGCAAAGCACGCATGCGTTCGGAATCTTGTAAGCCTCACTCGCCGCCGGAGTGACGAAACGGAAAGTGTGGGTGCGCACGTTCACTTCGGCGATGGTCTGGGCGATTTTGGGCATGTGGCAGGCGGTGCATTGGCTGCCGGCGCTGTCTGGGGCGTGATGAGTATGTTCCACGAGGGCGCCATGCGGTCCGTTGGGCGATGAAGGTCCATGGCATTCCAGACACATTGCGTTGCCTGGTTTGATGACGTCGGCATCGTTCCCGGCGCCGTGAACATTATGGCAACTGAAGCAGGTAACGCCGCGCTGGTGCATCCTGCTGGTCACAAAGTCATTTCCCTGCATACGATTCTTGTGCGCGGAATCGTCGGGATAGTGAGTGAACGTCGTCTCGCCCAGCCGATGCTCTTCCAGATTCCAGACTTCGCTAAGAAGCCCACCCGGAACATAGCCGATGGGCCAGTCGTAATATTTGCCGTCCACCGGGTTTTTCTTTGGACGCCCTTGGGAATGGCACTGGATGCAAACGTCGTTCGCGCGCACGAAGTCCAGGCGGGCCGGGTTCACGATGCTGGCCTTGGAAGCGCGCTTCACGTGCGCGGCCCCCGGTCCATGACATTTTTCACATCCTACGTTCCACTCGGTGACCTGCCTGGTGGCGAGGTTGTAGTTCACCGAATGACAACCGTCGCACAGCGGGCCGGTGGGGCGCTGCATTTGATCGGCCGGATAATGCGCGGTCCACCAATCTGTTCCGGCTTTGGGGTTGTAGGGCCGCCAGACTGAGTTCAAAACATCCCATTGAGCCGGAAACACGAAGTAGTCGTCGCCGATTTTTGTGAAGTAGCGTTGCTTCCACTTGCTGCCGTAAGTGAATGCGATGTCGGTTTTCTTGAACGTCACAAGCGGATCGGGCTTCGAAAAATTCCCGAGAATCGCTTCCGGATGGACCTTCGGATCTTGGACTACGTTCGCCATTCTGGTCTTCTTCCAGGTCGCGAAGATGGCCGGGTGGCACGTGGCGCAAGCCTGCGAGCCGACGTAGGCGCTGGGCGCAGGACTGGGCTCTTGCGCGCGAATAGCCGCGGGCAGAAAACTCAACACAAAAAATAGCCTGAGTGGTAATTGCATTTGTTACTCCACTGCAATAATGATTGCGCCCGCCACGATCAGAAGACCGCCAACACCCTTGCCCCATGTCAGACGCTCTCCCAGGAACAAGGCGCTGAAGAGAATCACGAGCGCTACGCTCAGCTTGTCAATCGGCGCAACTCGCGACGCGGGTCCAACCTGCAAAGCATGAAAATAACACAACCATGAAAGGCCCGTTGCAAGTCCGGAAAGGATCAGGAATAACCATGTCTTCATTGAGAATGACTGAATAGTCGACGGCTGACGAGACAGATAGACCAGCAACCAGGTGAATACGAGTACGACGCAAGTCCGGACCGCGGTGGCGGCATTTGCGTCGACATCCTTAACGCCGATTTTCGCCAGAATTGCGGTGGCGGCGGCGAAGAGTGCGGAAAGTAGCGACCATGTGAGCCATGTCATCGTTTCGAAAGTATCACGGCCGAGGCGGTATAATTTATGGCACTTATGAAAAGGACTCGCCAGGCAATTCTCTTGGTGGTTTTTGCCGCCGCTGCGCTTCACGGCCAGACAGGAAACCTTGCCGGGCCCCGCTTGGAAGTAACGTCGCCGCTCGGTAGAAGCTTCCAGTCGCAACCCGACGACAAGGCGGTTGTGTTCGCCGCCCAGAAAGCGCTCGCGGACGACCCCAAAAATGTCAAGCTGTTCTTAAAACTTTCGCAGGCGCAAGCATCCGTCTGGCAGGACAGGGAGGCGGCGGAAACTTGCACGCGCGGGCTGGCGATTGATCCCAACAACGCCGACCTGCTCACCGAGCGCGGCCACCGCGAGCTTCCGCTGCGCCAATTCGCCCGCGCCCGCGACGACTTGCAGCGTGCGGTGACGCTCGATGCGAAACAGACCGAAGCATACTATCATCTCGGGCTGGCGCACTACTTTCTCGGCGAGTTTAGCCCGGCCGCGGATGCGTTTTGCAAAGGCCGCGATTTGGTTTCCGCTCAAGACAGCCTGGTAAATTTCACCAACTGGTGCTACGCCGCACTCCGCCGCGCCGGCCGCAAAGACGAGGCCGCGAAGGCGCTGGAGAAGGTGCCGCCCGAAATGAAATCGAATGCCGGCCACACCGAGTTCTACTTCAACCTGGTGCGTTTTTTCCAGGGCTTGAAGACCGAAGCCGAAATTCTTCCACTCGCGCCCAAGGATCCATCGGACATGGAGGCCGAGTTGGCCTTCGACACCGTCACGTACGCCGTCGGCAATTGGCATTTCTACAACGGCGATTCCGCAAAGGCCATGGACTACTTCGAGCGCGTCTCCAAAGGCCGCGTCTGGGTGACGTGGGGATTTATCGGCTCCGAAACGGAACTGGCGCGAAAGCGGTGATTGGTGATCAGTGATCGGTGGTGCAGCAGTTACCGACCACCGTCCACCGATCACGAACCACAGTTCTCGCTAAACTAGTACTTCCCCATGGAATTGGAAAAAACATACGAGCCGCAGCGCTTTGAGCCACACTGGTCGCAATGGTGGGTTGACGCCGGCGTTTTTCACGCGGATCCCAAAGCTCCCGGTGATCATTTCTCCATCGTTGTGCCGCCGCCGAATGTCACTGGGTCAATGCACATCGGCCACATGCTGGAACACTCGCTCATCGATACCGCGGCGCGCTGGCGCCGCATGCGCGGCGACAACACGCTATTTCTGCCCGGAGTGGATCACGCCGGCATTGCGACGCAAATGCTGGTGGAACGGAGTCTCGCGGCCGAAGGCGTAACACGGCAGCAACTGGGCCGCGAAGAATTCGTCCGCCGCGTTTGGGAGTGGAAAGAAAAGTACGGCAGCCGCATTACCGCGCAGATGAAAATGATCGGCGACAGTTGCGACTGGAGCCGCGAACGCTTCACTCTCAGCCCTGAGCTTTCACGCGCGGTCCTGGAAGCCTTCGTCCGTTTTTACGAACGCGGGTTGATTTATCGCGGCACGTACATGGTGAACTGGTGTCCGGGCTGCAACACCGCACTGTCCGACCTCGAGGTCAAGCACGAGGACATCGATGGCAACTTGTGGCACATACGGTATCCGCTGAAAGATGGATCGCGTTATTTAGTGGTGGCCACCACGCGGCCGGAAACGATGCTCGGAGACACCGCGGTGGCCGTGAATCCGAAAGACGAGCGTTATCTCGATCTGGCCGGCAAGACCGTGATGCTGCCGTTGATGGATCGCGAGATCCCAATTGTTTTCGATGAGCTCGCCGTTCCGGAATTTGGCACGGGCGTGGTGAAGGTGACGCCCGCGCACGATCCCAACGATCTCGAAGCGGGCAAGCGTCACATTCTTCCTCACGTGAAAGTGATCGGCGAGGATGGGCGAATGCTGCCCGCGGCCGGCCCATACGCTGGACTGGATCGTTTCGCGGCACGCAAGCGCGTCGTCGCCGATCTCGACAAGCTTGGGCTCCTGGAAAAAATTGAGCCGCACGTTCTGGCCATCAGCAAGTGCGACCGCTGCGGAACGGTGCTTGAGCCGCTGGTCTCAACGCAATGGTTCGTGAAGACCACGCCGCTGGCCGCCAAGGCCATGGCCGCCGTGCGCGACGGCCGCATAGTTTTCGTTCCCAACAACTGGGAAAAGACTTTCTTCAACTGGATGGAGAATATCCGCGACTGGTGCATCTCGCGCCAGCTCTGGTGGGGTCATCGCATTCCGGCGTGGCACTGCGGCGATTGTCAGGGCATCACGGTGGCGCGCGAAACGCCGCACGCCTGCACGCATTGCAAGTCGGCGCGCATCGAACAGGATCCGGACGTGCTCGATACCTGGTTCAGCTCCGCTCTCTGGCCTTTCTCGACGCTGGGCTGGCCGGACGATACCGTGGATCTACGAGCGTATTATCCAACGTCGCTGATGATCACCGGGTTCGACATTCTGTTTTTCTGGGCCGCGCGCATGATGATGATGGGCCTGGAGCTGACCGGCGACGTGCCGTTTCGCGAAGTTCACATTCACGGCTTGGTGCGCGACCCGATGCGGCAGAAGATGTCGAAGACCAAGGGCAACGTTGTCGATCCGGTGGAAATCAACGAGAAATTCGGCACCGATGCGCTGCGGCTTTCATTGATGATGGCGGCGGCGCCCGGCACCGATATTGTCTACACGGAAGATCGATTGAACGCCGCGCGGCAGTTCGCCAACAAGATCTGGAACGCCGCGCGCATGATTCTGATGAACATGGAAAGCTGCGGTCTGCAGCCGTCTTTTTCTTCGCCTGGTCAAGCCGCAACATTGGAAGACCGGTGGATCTTAAGCAGGCTGAGCCGCACAGCCGAATCCGTGAATCGCGCCTTGGCGCAGCATCGTTATAACGAAGTGGCCACGGAGCTGTGGGGTTTCTTCTGGCACGATTTTTGCGACTGGTACCTGGAAATCAAAAAGCTGCGATTTACTCCGAACTCCGGTCTCACCGACGACTGGCGAACTCTGCTGAGCGTCTTCAGCGCTTATCTGCGATTGCAACATCCCATCATGCCATTCATCACCGAAGAGCTTTGGCATCGCTTCGGCGAGACGACTTCGATCGCGCTGGCGGCCTATCCTCGGGCCGGCGAGACGGACGAAAGCGCCGAGGGCGAAATGGCGTTGCTGCAGGAGATGATCACGGCCGCCAGAAAGTTGCGGGCGGACCACGGGCTCGACCGCAAACTGATTTTGGAAGGTGTTCTTTACTGCCACAACGGCACAAAGAACGTGGATCTGGCGGTTATCGAAAAACTTGCGAACGTGAAGCTCGATGTCCGCAATGAAGACGCGCCGAAATTGACCGGCGCCGTCCGGTCCACGCCCGAGTTCGATCTGGCGCTGCAGCTCCCGGAAGTGGATGCGGAAGGCCAGCGGGCGCGCGTTGAGAAAGAGATCGTGCAGTTAAAGAAGCTGATTGCCGACAAAGACCGGCAGCTCGCGAACGAAAAGTTTTTGAGCAGCGCTCCCGCTAACGTGGTGGATGCTTTGCGCGAAAAACGTGGCGAATATGCCGCTCGGCTCACGGCGCTCAGCGATTCGCAATGACCTTTGCCGGGATCGTGCAGCGCGCTCTCGAAGAAGATATCGGCGGGGGCGACGTCACCTCAAACCTGTGCGTTCCGGCCGAGCGCCGGGCCACCGGACGCTTCCTGACTCGTGAGCCGATCGTGGTGGCGGGCGTTGAGCTGTTGCCGTTGCTCTATGAAAATCTTGATTTGAAAGTGGCGAGCGGAGCCCGGCTTGACACTGGCGGAGAAATCGCAAGGGTCCGCGGCAACGCCCGCACGTTACTAAGTCGAGAGCGCGTGGCGCTCAATTTTCTGCAACATTTGAGCGGCATCGCCACGCTGGCGCGCAAATACGTGGACGCGGTAGCGGGCACTGGTTGCAGAATTCTCGACACGCGCAAAACCATTCCGGGCATGCGTCAATTAGAAAAGATGGCGGCCCGCGCCGGCGGCGTCACCAATCACCGCATGGGCCTGTACGACGCCGTGCTGATCAAGAACAACCACATCACGGCGGCACAAGGAGTCCGCGAAGCGCTCGAAGCTGTGAAGGAATCCAACCTGCCAATTGAAATCGAAGTCCGCACCCGCGCCGAACTTGACGAAGCCCTGGACTGCGGCGCGAAAAAACTTCTGCTCGACAATCTCAGCCCGCAAGAAGCGAAGGAATGGGTTCGCATAATTGGCAAACGCGCGGCCGTGGAGCTCTCCGGCGGCATCACGCTGGAGACCGTTCGCGCTTATGCCGAATCGGGCGCCGATTTTATCTCAGTTGGCGCCATCACCCACTCGGCCCGCGCCGTCGACATCCATTTCAATCTGGAGTTGGACTGACCATGCCGTTCGATATCGACCGGGTGAAAGCGTCGCTCCCGGATCGCCGCGTCGATTGGTATCCGTCCATCGGATCGACTATGACCGAAGCCAGCAGGCTTGCCGCATCCGGCTGCGCATCTGGAACAGTGGTCGGCGCGGATGAACAAACCGCCGGCCTGGGACGCTACGGACGCACGTGGCATTCAGAACCAGGCTCCGGCCTTTACGTTTCGATTGTTTTGCGATACCCGTTTTCGCCTGATTCGCTGCCAGTGGTAACACTCGCACTCGGGTTGGCGACAGCCGAAGCAATCTTGAAGGCGACCGATCTCGCGTGCGACTTACGATGGCCGAACGACGTGCTGATTCAATCGAAAAAATGCGCGGGGATTCTCACGCAACTGGAGGGGTCGGCTATCATTGCAGGCATCGGCATCAACGTGAATCATTCTACGTTTCCCCAAGACCTCGACGACATCGCGACCTCGCTGCGCATCGGCAGCGGGCGCACCCATTCGCGCGAACGCCTGCTGGTGGAATTGATAAACAGCGTGGAAGCCTTCTGTTCATTGCTCGAAAAAGAAGGCCGGCCGTCGATTCTGGCCATGTTCACGCGCGCATCCAGCTTCGTGCATGGCCGCAAAGTAAGTGTCGATCAGAATGGCGCAATGCTGCGCGGCACCACGGCTGGGCTCACGGAATCGGGCTTTCTTATTTTGCAAAGCGACGATGGAAAACCAAATGTGATTATTGCGGGAGGAGTGCGGCCATGCTCTTAGCTCTTGACGCCGGGAATTCCAACATCACCATTGGCGCATTCGAAGGCAAGGCTCTAATCGGACGCTGGCGCTTGCGGACAATTCTCGAACAGACCGCCGACGAATGGGGCGTGCTGATGCGCAACCTGTTCGAACTGGCTTCGCTCGACTTGGCGCGCGTGGACGGCATCATCATCGCCAGCGTTGTTCCAACTCTGGACGCCCCGCTCGCCGCGATGGCCGAACGCTATTTCAAAACAACGCCGCTGTTCATCACTCCCGAAACCGACGTCGGCATCAAAGTGTTGTACGACAATCCTCGTGAAGTGGGCGCCGATCGGGTGGTGAACGGCGTCGCGGCCTTTCATCGATACGGCGGGCCAGCCATCGTGGTGGACCTCGGGACCACCATCAACTTCGACGTCGTGTCGGCCAACGCCGAATATTTGGGCGGCATGATTTGTCCCGGCATCGGCATGTCGATCACGGGACTCTTCGCCAAGACAGCCCGCCTGCCGATGGTTGATTTCCGCGAGCCAGCGAGCCTCATTGGCAAGAACACCGTCAACAGCATTCAGTCCGGCCTGTATTACGGATTCATCGGCATGATCGACGGAATTGTGGAAAGAGTTGTAGCGGAGCTTGGCGGCAAAACGACGGCCATCGCCACCGGCGGGCAAGCGCGCCTGATTGCATCCGCATCGCGTTTCGTGAAGGACTTCAACGAAGATCTGACGCTCGAAGGCCTGGAAATCATATGGCGGCGGAACCAGAAGAAGTAGCGTGGCCGTCAAATTACTTCAACTATTTCACCGAAGTTGAAGAGCGATTCCGCAAGGCGCGCGGCGCCGGTCTGTTCCTGATGTCGCCGCTGGACTGGGCGTTGGTCGAAACCTGGAAGAACGCAGGCGTTCCCCTGACAGCCGTTTTGCGCGGTATCGATGTGGCGTTTGAAAAGTGGCGCGCCAGGAAAAATCGGATTCAAAATGTGAACTCGGTGGCCTATTGCTCGCAAGCTGTGCTGGCGGAAGCGCAATTGATGGCGGGCGTTGCCGCGCAACCCGGTAAACGGTCGGCGGCGCCATTCAGTCTCGAAGAACTCGCCAGCTACTTGCAGACCAACCTTGCCGATTTGAAAGCACGGGCGGGCTACGAAGAAATTGCTGCCGGGCTCGAACGGGTGACCGCGGAAACGGAAAGCATGTATCGGGATCTTGAAGATATCGAGCGGCGGCTTACGGCGTTGGAAGACAAAATGGTTGCGATTGCGCGGTCCCATCAAACCGACGACCAACTGCTGCAGGCCCGCAGAGAACTCGATCAACAGCTCCGCCCCTATCGCGGCAAGATGACCGCCGAGCAACTTACGATGCTGGAGAAGCAGTATCTGGATCGCCAGTTGCTCGAGTCGAATGGCCTGCCGCGGCTGAGTCTTTTTTATTTGCGATAGTGATACACTTCACTCGGTGGCCACCACCCCTGCCGTTCAAACCAAGACCGTCACGCGCATTGAGTGGTCCGTCTTGGCTCTGCTGGTCATCTCGGTTTGCATCAATTATGTCGACCGCGGAATCCTATCCGTCACCGGCGTCGCGCTCAGCACCGAACTCAACCTCCAGCCGCATCAACTCGGGCTCCTGCTTAGCGCCTTCTTCTGGACCTATGCAAGTTTTCAAATCTTAGCCGGCTGGATGATTGACCGCTACAACGTCATCATCGTTTTCGCCGTCGGCTTTCTGATCTGGTCCAGCGCCACGGCGATGATCGGATTGTCCGCTGGTTTCCTTTCGCTCTTTCTGCTCAGGCTGGTGCTGGGCGTTGGTGAATCGGTGGCGTATCCTTCGTATTCCAAAATAATCGCGGCCAACTTTCAGGAGCGCCAGCGTGGATTGGCGAACGGATTGATCGACGTCGGGTGCAAGCTTGGCCCGGCGGCGGGCATGATCGTGGGCGGCCTGATCCTCTATCGATACGGTTGGCGCGCCGTGTTCCTGTTCATCGGGCTGGCGAGTCTGCTGTGGGTGATTCCGTGGTTCATCGTCGCGCCAAAAATCCGCACCGTGTCGTCGATGCGCGCGCGTTACGACGGCCCGGGCCTTGCCGATATTCTGCAAAAACGGGACGCGTGGGGAACTCTGATCGGCCTGTTCGGCTCCAACTATGCGTGGTATTTCATGGTCACTTGGCTTCCACAGTATTTGCTGATGGAGCGGCATTATTCCACGCGCATGATGGCGCTTACCGGATGGCTTCCCTTTTGTGCAACAGCCGCCGGCGCGGCATTTGGAGGCTGGCTCTCAGACCGGTTGATTCGCAACGGCGCCTCGCCAACTTTGGTGCGCAAGGTCTTCGCGGTAACCGGCCTCGCAGGCTGCGCTGTATTGCTGATGCCCGCGGCGATGGTCACGGACCAAGTGTTCGCAATGGTCCTATTGGTGGCGGCCGCCCTTATCTATGGGCTGTTCAGCAGTAATCTTTGGGCCATCACCCAAACGCTGGCGGGCGTGATTGCGGCGGGGAAATGGACCGGAATCCAGAACTGCGCCGGCAATATCGCGGGAATCGTAGCGCCGATTGTCACGGGCTTCATCGTTCACCGCACCGGCAAGTTCTATCTGGCGTTCGTTTGGGTTTGCGCGAACCTGGTGATGGCCGCACTTTCATATCTATTGATCGTGCGAAAGGTTGAACCGGTTCGGTGGGGCAGGTCATCGTAGTTTGTGTACCTGCCCGGAAGCTCGCAGACGACGAACGACGATCGTCCGCGCCACCCTCAAAACCCCGCACTAGCCTCAATCGATTTATGCTCCCGCTCGAGCGTCGCCCGTAATCCCGTCTGCGAGCGAAAGCTGCCGGGATATTGATCCAGCGCCCGTCGAAAGGCCGATTCCGCCTGAGGCAAGCGCCCATTTTTCAATGCCGCCTGTCCCAGCGCTTCGAGAACGGGCCGCGGATAGTAAGGCGGTTCAGAGTAAATCATGCGCCGCTCCAAACTCGCAGCCTGCTCGAGTTTCTTGAGGCCCGCGTCCACTTTTCCTTCGGCCAGCTTCAACTGCCCATCCAACTCCGCGCGCGCGGCCACCAGAACTTCGGCAACTGGCATCTGCACTTTTTCTTTGTACTGATTCAGCGACTCGTCCATCAGCTTCGCTTCATTCTTCGCCAGTGCGCCGTTGCCTTTCGCTGCATATGCCAACGCCATGGCCCAGTGATGCCAAGCCTGTTCGCGCGGTTTATCGTAGACCGGCAGAGATTTTCCCTCGAGGATTTCATCCCAGCTTTCCGACTGCACTAAAGACCGCAGCATCGCAAACCAACCCTGCCGGTATGCGCTAAAAAATCCATCGATGGACGCTTGCTCGCGCGGATTCTCCTTGAAGCCGAGCAACTCGCGGGCGGCTTCCTTGGCCTTGTCGTACTGGCCCTGGAACGAATAGGACGTCGCCAGGAAATGGACGTTATGTCCGTGGTGGCCGCTGCCGTACAAGCGGTCGGCCCGCATGTAGCCGCGCTCATTTTCGGCGGCGGAGGCGAACGCACTGGCGGCGTCTTCCCAACGGCCGGTCTGCGAATAGATGTGACCCGGCATGTGCAAGGCGTGAGGGATGTTGGTAACCAGTTCGGAATAACGCTTGCAACTGGGCCAGGCGTCTTTGGCGAACGTCGAACCTTCAAATCCGTGGATCACGTAATGATGCACGCCGGGATGATTGGGCGCCTTCACCAGCAGGTCGCGCAGAATGGAGACGGCTTCCATGCTGGTTTCACGGGGCGTCCGTTCCGGCAGATCGAAACCACGCATCAGGTGCAGCGCGAGGTAAGTTTTGGCCTCGACTTCATCGGGATATTGTGCCACGATCGCGCGCAGACCCTGGATGTATCCATCATCCGGATTCTTGGACTTTGCATCGCGTCGCGCAACGATGGAATCGATGTATAGCTTTTCGAGCGGCGTAGCTTTGCCGGGCACGCGCGCCAGTTCTTCAGCTTTGCGCGCGGCTTCGTTGGCGCGTGCGGACGCCCTGATGGGACTGTTCTTTCCGAAAACTTTGCCGAACGAATCGATCTGGAAGCGCGGCCGGTAATCACCCGCTGCAATCATCGCGATGCCCCAATGCGGCATGGGAGCATCGGGATCCAACTCGGCCGCCTGCCGGAAGGAGCGCTCAGCTTCGGTCGCCCAAAACGAGTGCATCTGGGCGACGCCCTGGTCGAAAAATTCTTGCGCTTTCGGATTTGAGGTCGTGATCGGGAAATGCACGACGCCCTGCCCCGTCAGGATTTTCGCAGGCAGCGCCGGTGGCGTTCCGCTGGGAGGCGGCGCGCACATGTCGGGCTGTTTTGTTTGAGCAAAAGCGGCCGAAGCGGCCAGGATCAGGACGACAGCAGTTTTCATTTGGGGCCTCGGGTATATCGTAGCGCAGGGGAAAGGAACACGAGGAACACAAGGAACACGGGGAACACGAGTGGTTGTGCGGAACGTTTGGTTTTCCGACTGTAACGGCACAGAATACAACCAACGATCGACCCCACGGGTATTCCTCGTATTCCTCGTGTTCCTCGTGTTCCTCGTGTTCCCCGTGTTCCTCGTGTTCCTCGTGTTCCTCGTGTTCCTCGTGTTCCTCGTGTTCCTTGTGCTCCTCGTGTTCCCCGTGTTCCCCGTGTTCCTTCCCCATCCCCGCGCTATCATGGAATTTCGAAGGGAGTTTAGTGATGCAGAATTCCGTGCTCGTCCCCATGGTTGTCGAGCAGACCTCGCGAGGTGAACGCGCTTTTGACATTTATTCGCGGTTGCTCAAGGAGAACATCATTTTCCTGGGGACGCCGATCGACGACAACGTGGCCAACCTGGTGATCGCGCAGATGCTGTTTTTAGCGGCGGAAGATCCGGAGAAAGATATTTCGCTGTATCTCAATTCGCCGGGTGGATCCATCACCGCGGGGCTCGCGATTTTAGACACGATGAACCTGGTGGAGCCGGACATCGTGACTTATTGTTTGGGACAAGCCGCTTCGATGGCCGCCGTGCTGCTGGCTTGCGGAACCAAGGGCAAGCGCTACAGTCTGCCGCATTCGCGCATCCTGATCCATCAACCTTCCATGAGCGGATTGGGCGGGCAGGCGACCGACATCGACATCTATGCGCGCGAAATTCTACGAATGCGCGAATCGCTGAATCAAATTCTCGCCAATGCCACCGGACAGCCCACCGACCGCATCGCCCGCGACGTGGATCGCGACTACATTCTGGAACCGAACCAGGCGTTGGAATACGGCTTGATCGATCGCATCATTTCATCGCGAACGCTGGAGCCGGTGCCGACGCGGTAACAGTTCAAGCGTTGAGTATTTTTGGAAGCCGCGACAGCTCTTCGTCCGAGCTGTCGTTTGGCGCCGAGCAACCGGGCGTAAGGATAAATTTCTTTCCCGCGGCGTGCGCCGCCTCGGTCCACTGCCGCTTGAGATCGTCCCGAGTGAGTTTGCGGTAATTCACTTCGTCGATTCCGCCCAGGATCACTCCGGAATAGCTCGCGCGCACCTTAGCGATCGGTACGCCGGTTCCGTGCATCGAATAGTTGATCGCAGTTGCGGCCCAGCCCTCGTAGAAGCGATCGAGATAAACTTTGTCGCCATGCAGATGCAGGATGTTCAGCGGGGCGGAGCGGACCGCTTCTAATATCAGCTTGTCGAAAGGCTCGCTGAACTTGGCGTAGTCGGCCTGCGTCATGAGGCCGTCCTGCGCATTCGCGATGGCCAGGAAAACGCCGGACGCTCCCGCCGCTACGGCGCGCCGCGCGTGATTCGCTTCCGATTTCGCGATCAGCTCCAAGGCGTCCAGCAAGGCTTGCGGCCTTTCATGCTGCAGCCGCCGAACTTCCTCCACTGAAGATAGATTCTCGGCGACCTTCCACGGGTTGAAAAATGTTTCGACGAAGTAGGCCTGCCCGCGCAGTCCATCGCGGATCTGCTCGAGCGCGCGGATTTGTTGCGGAAACGGATTCTTCTCTTCGCGCAGCGCGTACCATTCGGCCTTGGGTTTGGGATACGGATAGTCGCTCATCACCTTCACGAGGTCGGTATGGAACTTCTCGTGAAACTCGAGCGTCGATCGCGCATGCTCTTCGCCGGATTTGGATGCATCCAGGAAGTGATACCAGAAGCTGAAGGGCGGCCGATCGACGTCCGCGCCTTTCAGTGCGCGATCCACGCGCTCCTTGGACGTCATCGCAGCGCCGCGCAGCGTGAATGCAGCAGCCGAACCGAGCAGTAAATTACGCCGGGAAAGCATCCTTATAGATTAGCGCCCCGGTCCCGAGTCCGTAGGAGATCGAACCGTGGCGCGTCTTCAGGCGCCTTCAGGCTGCCGCATCGAGACTCTTCTCGATGCTTGACACACAGAGTGTCCGCGCCACACTAGCCCGCAAGAATCGCCCGCTTCCAACTTCGCCCGTGCTTGACGCCGAACCACCAGGAGCCCATCGTGTTGCCTGTGTGCATGAATGAGATGAAATATTTGTGGTCCACGGTGTGCGCCCAGAACTGGCATCCAAACCCATACCACGGCCACGTGATTTTCAGCTCGGCGATGTTGGCGTCGAAGACGACCTGACCGTCCAATTCGAAACGCAAGCGGCCGTCGGCGAGCCGCAGAGTCCCTTCCTTGGGATTAAAACCGCGGCCCGTCCAAACAGGCGACGTCAGTTCAGCCATGGCCAGCCCCATTATTTGTGTCGGTAAGTGATCCGGCCCTTGGTCAGATCGTACGGCGACATTTCGAGCGAAACTTTGTCCCCATTCATGATCTTGATCCGGTTGCGCCGGAGCCGTCCGGCCATCGTCGCCAATACTGTCTTGCCTGCGTCTAGTTCTATCGCAAACATCCCAGCCTTGAACTTCTCGACGACCTTTCCCATGACTTCGATTGCGTCTTCTTTTGGCATTTTCCTCTTTGAACCTTTCGGTAAATCTGGATCGGACAGACCTCGTTGAATTTTGACTTTCTTTCCAAGTTAAGAACGGGAGGGCAGGATTGGAAAAAGGCGAGTCAGCGGACTGCCGCGCTAAAGCTATTGTAACACCGCCAGCCAGCAAATATAGTGAAACGAACCCACGGTATATGAGTCTTATACAAAAGCCCAATTTGGGCCAACGGGAAAGTGTCGGAATACGTGAGCCAGCCAACGCTGACGAAAACACCGGTTATCCTTTTGATCGAAGATAGCTCAGCCGACGTCTACATTGTCCGCGAATCCCTGCGCAAGCATTTGAAAGAGTTCGACTTACAGGTCGTGAACGATGGCGAGAAAGCCTTCAAATGGATCGAGGCCGCGGATCTGGATGCATCGCTGCCGTGTCCGTCGTTGATGCTTTTGGACCTCAATCTTCCCAAGAGATCGGGGCAGGAGATTCTGCGGCGCATGCGGCAAAGTCCCAGGTGCGGACGCGTGCCGGTGGTCATTTTGACTTCTTCCGATTCACCTGCCGATAGGGCCGAAACCGCCAGGCTGGGGGCCACGGCCTATTTCCGCAAGCCGCCGGATCTGGAGGAGTTCATGCAGATCGGGGTGGTTGTGGAGCGCGTTCTGGATCAGCAGCAGAACTAATTACTTGGAACCACTAGTTAAAAGCGGAACTTTAACAAAGTCCACACCGCGATAAAGCCGTCGCTGGGTTTGATTTTCTTGCCTTCTTCGGCCGACCTAGGGTGATAGGAAATGGGGACTTCGACGATCTTCAGGCCGCCTCGAATCAGCTTCGCCGTAATTTCATGGTCCGTTTCAAAGCCGCTGGTTTCCAACTTCATCGCCTTCAGGACTTGCGCTGGATACAGCTTGTACGCGGTCAGCGTATCCGAGATCCAACGGCCATAAAGCAGGAACGTCCACACCGAGAGGATCACGCCCGCCATCCACGGGCCGATGCCCTGCGCGGGGTGCCTGCCCGTCCAGCCCGACTTACGGATCTGCCCCAGCACCCGGCTGCCGTAGATGGAATCGGCGCCCGTTTCCAGCGCCCGCAGCATCGGCAAATAATCGGCTGGATCGTATTCCAGGTCGGCGTCCTGCACCAGGATATAGTCGCCGGCGGCTTCGCGGATTCCGCGCTGCACGGCCCTTCCCTTCCCCTGATTCGGCGCCTGCGTGAAACACTTGACGCCGCTGGATTCGAAGCCGCGCGCGATGCTTTCGGTTGCATCGGTAGACCCGTCGTTCACCACCAGCACTTCCTTTTCGAAGCCAAGCGCGCGTGTGTCTACTTGCGCGATTCGCTCGAGAAGATCGCCGATGTAGGCAGCTTCGTTGTAGGCCGGGATCACGATCGAGAGCAGCTTCATGATCGATTACGCGCCAGCAGGTACCGCTCCAGATACTCCGCGTCCGCGCGCGAATTGACGCCGACGGATTCCGGCCCGGTCATGATCGGAAGAGTGATCAGCTTTTCCAGCATCGGAAAAATCGGAAGGAAATTCAACTCGCCCGTTTGCTTTCCAATACACGCCGCGGACGCAAGCAGGCGTGGCAGGTCGCGGCGCAGGATCTCAGTGCGGAAGAGGAAGACACCGGAATCGCTTTCTCCGCGTTCGGGCATGGCGTCTCCTTCGCGGGCTTGCAGTACGTTGACCACTTTGCCGGATTCGTCGCGCTCGAAGTGTATATAAGGATGATCGCGCAGCAGCGTCGGACATGTTGCCTCCGGAGCCGCCGGCCCTTCATGAACGCCGATTGCGAATTCGAGCGACGCCGGCCGCAACGCCACTTGGTCGCCCCAGACGATCATGGTGTGCGGCGTTTCAACGCAGGGCAATCCGCACGCGATCGCGTCCGCCATGCCGCGCGGCTCGGGCTGCACTGCGATCCCGTGACGGCCGGGCAACAATCGCGAAGTCACCGCCGCCACCGGCTGTTCTCCTTGCGGAGAGACCACAAAAACGAACTGGCTGCACAGCGCACTCAGCAAATCCACCAGCCATTCGAGGATGGTTTTTCCGGCGATAGGAAACAAAACTTTTGGCTGATCGAAATTGAGCCGCGATCCTTTTCCGGCTGCCGGCACTAGCGCGGTCCAGAGTGCGGGGTTCACAGCAGATCTTCCAGCGTATCGATGATGAAGTCGGCGCCGGCTTGTTCCAAATCGCACGCTGCGCAGGTAGACGGAATTCCACACGCTACACCACCCGCGGCCCGTGCAGCTTGAATTCCCGCCACGGCATCCTCCACCACCGCGCATTTTTCCGGAGCGGTCCCCAGCCGATGAAACGCAGTCAGGAAAATCTCGGGCGACGGCTTGGCGCTGACAACGTCGTCGGAATGCAGCACGCATTGAAAAAAAGAACGAAGACCGTTGCGATCCAGAAACGCATTCACGCTGGCCGCCGAGCCGGAGCTGGCCAGCGCAAGCTTGCATCGCCGGGACAGCGACTCGAGAACCACGCGGGCGCCCGGCACGATCGGGTTTTCGCGCACCATGCGCTCCAACGCGATTTTGCTCTTCGCCTCGGCGATGCCGTCGATCTGCTCTTCGGCCACCGCAATGCCGTTTTCCGAAAGGATTCGACGGACGCCATCCTTGGTGCGCAGCCCGGCCAGCCGCGAATATTGAAATGTGTGAATCGGAAACGAACCTAGCGCCTCCACATATGCGGCGGCATGAATCGGCGAAGAATTTAATAGAACTCCATCCATGTCGAATACAACGGCGTCGAGCGAGCCGGGAACCGGCGCCTCGCGGCCGCTACTTTTTCGGAGCAAGCGCCGAGCTCTTTCTGCCGACGATTGTAATCAGCACAGCCCCCAGCAGTCCCCCCAATGTCAGCGCGACGCCAGCCATAAAGGATCGCGGCCGGTATCGAAAATTTATCTGGTGCGCTCCCGAGGGAACAATTACTCCACGAAACGCGAAGTCCACTTCGTAGATCTCGACGGGCTTGCCATCCACCTTGGCGTCCCAGCCGGGATAATTGGTATCGGACAACACCACCATTCCCTCGCAAGACATTTGAGCCTGAAGCGTGACCCTTTCCGGCTGATACTTCGTCACCGACACGTTGTCCTGGGCGCCCGGACATGCCAAATTCCGCGGCAGATCGCCCATGAACAACGCTTTACTTCGCAGGTCCTCCAGATGCTCGTTGATAAACGCGCGGCCCTCGTTGACTTCTTTAATCGGAACGAAGCCGTGGATTGCCCAGGCGCGCGGAAACACGCCGGCATTCTCGTAAACGGCGATGCCGCTCGCCCCGCGAAAAACTTCCCGTTGATCGGGCTGAGTGGGTTCCCGCGCCAGCGTGTATTTCGTGCCCACCAATTTCCGTGTTGGCAGCGTGTGCGTTTCCAGGTTAAAAGAGTTTATCGTCACGCCCGCTTGAGCGGACGGGAAATCAAAGTTGTAGTAATCGCCCCAATTGCGCGCGATGTCGTCAGTCTGGGTTTCCACGCGGAACGGCCCGGCCTGCCCCTGGAGGAAATCCGCCAAGTCGCCGTTGCTCCAAACCTTCTCCACAAATTGACGGCGTCCCCAATCGTTGCGGTCCGCCAGCATGAAGCCGGATTCATTGCCGACCTCGAACAGCAGCAGCATAGTCAGCAGGGTCAGGGCTTGTACGGGGCTTAGATTATTGGTGCGCCAGGCATACAGCAATGCGGCAAGCAAAAGCGTGACGAACATCGTGACGACCACGCGATCGTCCATGTTCCAAGCCATACTGCGGCTCAGCAGAATCGCGAAAATGATTGCGCCGAGCGCCGACCCAACTACGGCCACCGCCAAATCAATGCGGCGGAACCATACAGATTCCAATTGCAAACGAAGCGCATCTACACCGTATGCCGCGATCACTACAAATCCCAAATGAAATAGCAGCGTCGCCATGGCCGGCACGCGCGCCTTCTCCACAAACGGCACGACAGCGTAAATAAAACCGTTAAACACGCTATGGCCACCCAGCGAATAAATGAGTCCGCCGATGGCGATGGCGCCGAACAGTTTCACCGCATGCTGCCGCCAATAGATTGCGATCCCCAATATCGCCAGCGACACCGCCACCATGCCCAGGAACGGACCGGCGTGCGCGTCAAAACCGGGGATAAATATTCCAAAAAGGAAGATGGGATGCAGCGCGTGCTGGATATGCACGTAGTAAGGAATCATGTCCTGCCATCCAAGATGGTCGGCGGCGCCGGCCCAGCGCCAAGCCAGGCGGCCATATTCCTGCGCGGGCAAAATCTGCAATGCGCCTATAATGGGTCCCAGAATCATGGCCAGAGCGGCCAACTGTGCGATTTTCAGGTTGGGGCGGCCCTCTTTAAAGATGTAGTAGAGCCACACTCCCGCCGCGGCTAAGGAGAGAAAGATGGGAACCTGGTGGTGGCCGCTGAGCCAGGAAATCCCCAGGCACGCGCCACACCACGACGCGCTGGCCCACGGATGCACTCCGCGCACGGCGCGCAGCAGAAACAAGAAAACCAGCGGCGCCCAAACCGCGCCATTCACCATTTGCGGCCAATCCGTCCAGCCCACATATCCAGCCAGACTGAAAGCCAACCCGGCTATGAGCGCGGCCGCGCGCGAGCGTCCCAGATCGCGGCACAGCAGAAAACAAAATAGCGCCGCCATGTAGTGGATGATGACGTAATACCATTGGAGCGCCCACATCCGCATGTGCCCGTGCTGCCGGGGAACCAGCCACAGCAGCCAATTGAGCGGGTACGCGGCGCCAGGTTGCGCTTGACCCAGCAGAGGCTGGCCCATCCAGTTGTGCGTATCCCATAGCGGAAACTGGCTGTGCTGAATCTGCCGCGCTTCCTCTTCCCACCAGGGCAGAACTTGTTGTCCAAGGTCGGGGCCCCAGATCCAGTCATATTGATAGGTGAAGACCAGCTTCCAATAAAAGCAGGTAACGATCAGAAACAAGACGAGCGGGAAGGTAAGCGAGGATGGCCACTTGATCTTCACGACCCTGGCGCGATGCATGTGTGGATGGTGATGCTTCAACGCAGTGCCGTGCAGGGCCATTCGTCAATTATTCCATTAGTACAAGGTGCAGGGTATTGCTGTCGTTCTATCCCACCCCGCATAGGACTTGAAACGCCTTAGTACCTATCTTGGGCCTCCTGCCCAGCCGATAAAGGGTTTTGGTGAATCCAATTTCCGTACTTGCGTGCGAAGCGCAGCCCATCGTGATCGAAGGACTGGAGAAAGTTCTTTCGGGCTGCGACGACCTGGTGTTCGCAGGTTCGGTCCGCAATCTCGGCGATGCCTTCGAAGCGGTAAACCGCATCCGGCCGAACGTGGTCCTGATTGACCTTAGTAGCGGCCTGACGTCGGCGCTGCGATTGGTTGCCAGTCTGAAAGCGGCGTCCGCCAATTCGCAAGGCGTTTTGTGGGTTGTAGACTTGCCGGAAATCGAGAC
>DATDHK010000086.1:0-13925 GCA_036521635.1 Bryobacteraceae bacterium
AGCGAAAGGCCCTCAAGCGCGAACTTCGCCGCCCCATAGGCGCCGCAGTGTTTCAACCCGACTACACCGGCGACCGAGCTAATGTTAATAACGTGGCCTGACCGCTGCTTGCGCATGACTGGCAGCACGGCGCGCATGACGTACGCCACACCCCAGAAGTTCGTTGCGAACTGCCGTTCGATGTCGGCTGTGGGCAGCTCTTCGAAATTACCCATCACGGCGTAGCCCGCATTGTTGACCGCGACGTCGATGCGGCCGAACCGCTTCACGGCCTCTTCGACGGCGGCTTTCGCCTGAGATTCGCCGGTAACGTCCAGTTGGACGAACGCGACGTTGTCGCCTGCGACGTCGCGCAAGGCGTTTCGCACCTTGCCGAGATTTCTTGCAGTCGCAACCACGCGGTCGCCGGCCTTCAATGCCGCCCTGGCAATACCAGCTCCGATGCCGCTGCCCGCACCGGTGATAAACCAAACTTTGCTCAAATTTGTTTTCCTTCCATCTCCAGGTTAGATCGATCTCCCTGACGCTCGCATTTTTATAGCGCCCACTCATGCGTCAAATTGACACTGCGGGTTGGCATGGTGGCGTTCCTTACGGGTCTAACTCTTTCCGTGTAACACTATTTGGCAAAGATTGCTCCACTCCGGTCAATCGCCGGTTGGAACGACCGCGTTAGTTTCCACCATCAGGACCACGGTGCGCTCCGGGGCGCGCGTCCGATGCACTACACCCTTGGGAACCACAATTCCCTGCCGGGGCTTTAGATCGATAGTCCGGCCTTCCAGATCGATCAGCAATTGTCCTTCGACCACGTAGAAGAATTCGTCGTCGTCATCATGCTTGTGCCAGTGATATTCTCCTTGCACTACGCCCAGACGGACCACGGAATCGTTTACGTTACAAAGCGTCTGGTTGTACCACTGATGGGGGCTGGCATCCGCCAGGGCCCGCTCGTCGATCAGTTCGAGTGGCTGGAATTGAACATTGAGGTTGGTTATGTATGGGTAATCCTTTGGGTCGCTCATTGTTTATATGAGAACAAACGTTGCCCTGCGGGCGCTCGCCAAAAAGCGCAGGCTTCAGATCCCGGAATGGCTCAAGGAGCCACGCCGGCCTTTCCCGCGCAAGTGGGGTCAGTCAGCCGACGGCCAGCGAGCACCTGAATATTTGAGCCGCGCTGGACTTATGCGCGGGAAGCGCGGCGCGGTTTTAAATCAGCGGGTCCACTTGCTAAACTGATACTTTGACCCTACAATCGAAACCGAAAATATCGGTGGTCAGCTACCTGAACACCGTTCCGCTGGTTTGGGGCATGCTGCATGGCGAGCAACAGGGCTTGTTCGAACTCTCGTTCGCAATTCCCGCGGAGTGCGCCGACCGGTTGGCCGATGGACGCGCCGACATCGGCATCGTGCCCTCGGTCGAGTTGAACCGCCAAAAATTGGAACCCATTCGCGGAACCGGCATCGCCTGCCGGGGTCCGGTGCGAAGCATCCTGCTAATCTCAAAAGTTCCGTTCGATCAAATCAAGACCTTCGCAACGGATTCCAGCTCGCGAACCTCGGTGGCTCTTAGCCGCATCGTTCTCGCGCGTAAATATGGCGTGGAGCCGCAGCTCTTTTCGCAGCCGCCGCATCTGGGCGCGATGCTGGAGCATTCCGACGCCGCGCTCATAATCGGCGATGCCGCGCTGGTGCTCAATCCTCCGGAACTTCCGTTCCACGTGCTGGATCTCGGCGAAGAGTGGACCCGCATGACGGGGCTGCCGATGGTCTTTGCAGTTTGGGCGGCGAGGGCGGGTTTGCCGCAGAGTCCGGAGCCGTTCCTTGCATCGCTTCGTTTCGGGCTGGACCACATCGAAGACATCGTGCGGCAAGAGCAACCTAAACTTGGAATTTCAGAAAGCCTGACGCGCGACTATCTTCGGCACAACATCGTCTACGAACTCGGCGAGCGCGAATACGAGGGCCTGGCCGCTTTTCTACAATATGCTTCAGAGCTCGGCCAGCGGAAGGCAACGGGAAAGGTTTCGGTATGATGACTCGCCAGGAGGCAATCGGCCTCTTTCGCAGTGACGATTTGATCGGGATCGGAATGGCCGCCGACGCGGTGCGGCGCAGGCTGCATCCGCACGGCATCGTGAGCTACATCATCGACCGCAATATCAATTACACGAACTTCTGCACCGAGTTTTGCAGCTTCTGCGCTTTCTACCGGCCCATGGGTCACGCCGAGGGTTACATCCATCCCAAGGAAGTGATCTTCGACAAAATTCAAGAGACCATCGACCTGGGCGGCACCGGCATTCTAATGCAAGGCGGACTGCATCCGGAGTTGAAAATCGAGTGGTACGAAGATTTGCTGCGGTCCATCAAGGAGCGCTTCGGCGACAAGATTTGGAACCATTGCTTCTCGGCGCCGGAGATCGTGAACATCGCCGAAGTTAGCGGCTTGACGCTGCGCGATACCATCGAGCGGCTGCGCGACGCGGGCCTGCAATCGATTCCCGGCGGCGGGGCGGAGATTCTCGACAACGATGTCCGGCGCCGGATCAGCCGCCTGAAATCGTCCACGCAGGATTGGATCGACGTGCATCGCACGGCGCACGCCCTGGGGATGCGGACCACGGCCACGATGATGTTCGGCTGCGGCGAGACTGTCGAGCAGCGCATGAATCACTTTGACATTGTCCGGCAGATTCAGGAAGACACCGGCGGATTCACGGCATTCATCCCGTGGTCGTTCCAGCGCGAGAATACGTCGCTCGGCCGCTTCGTGAAGGAAGAGGCTACCGGCGTGGAGTACCTGAAGACGCTGGCCATTTCGCGGATTTACCTGGAGAACATTCTCAACATCCAGTCGTCCTGGGTGACGCCGGGTTTGAAGACTTGCCAGGTGGGCCTGCGCTTTGGAGGCAATGACGTGGGCAGCATCATGATTGAAGAGAATGTGGTTTCGGCGGCGGGAGCGCATCACCAGGCCACCGAAGAGGAATTGCGGCGGCTGATTCGGGATGCCGGATTCATTCCCAAGCAGCGGGATACTTTGTACCGGACTTATTTTCTGAATTAAATATTCTGCTAGCGGTGCGAAGCGGTCAGGTCATTTTGCAATTCGCGGGCGTGCAGATCGATTTCCGCGGGCTGCATGGTGACCAATGTCTTTTCGAGGTCCTCGCCGGTTTCAAGCATGTGCTTGAGATGGAGGGCGGCGATTTTGAGGCACCAGGTGTCGGTGACCGGGTGGCCCACATTTTCGCTGACCACGAGCAGGATTGGGTGTGGCAGGGCTATGACGCGCTCCTCGAAAGGCTCGCCGCCGGTAGATATTCCAAACTTGACGTCGACGGTGTCGGCATGCCGGATGGAGATGCCTGTTTGCAGCCAATTAAAATGGACCTGCCAGGTGCGGCCGAAGGGGTCGGGGCCGACCTGAAACTCACGGAAATTTTCGATCATCTAGGTTGATTGTACATGTAGGACGGGCCCAACTAACGGGCCGATTGCCAATCGGCCGCAGGATGCCATCCTGCCCCACATAAAATCTCTTGCACTATCGCTAATGAGCTACTCGATTGCGACCGGGCGATCGAAGACTACGTCCAGGGTCGCGCCTTGGCGAATTTCAACCTCTTTGCCGCGCGTCAGCAAAACCGTGGCCAAGCCTACGGCGGCGCCCACGCCTGCGCCGATGCCTGCGCCTTTTCCCCCTCCATCCGTCAATAACCCTCGGTCCAACGTGGCTCCCAAGGCCGCTCCGGCTCCCGCCAGAATTAGGATACGCGCCACGTCTTGGCCTTTACTCGACGCCTGCTCAATCGTGTTTTCCTTGCCCGTCACTTTCTGTCCAGTCTCGCCGGCATCGACCGAATTCAGGTGCGGCGCAAACTTGAAAATTTTGCCACTGCCCAGCGTCAACGTCTCCAGCCGGATGCCCAGCTCGGCCCTTCCCGACACGCGGCCGCTGCGCTTTGTGTGCGATATGACGCCTTGCACATAACTGCCGACCGGCACGACGATCCGGCCGTCCGCGCTGATTGGCGTGGCTGTGCGCAGGTACACGAAATCGCCTTCTTGCGCCGTGCGCGTGTTGATGGAATTTTCCATTCGCAGCAGAACATGCGCGCCTTGCGGAATGTCCGCGGCCAGCGCGATTCCGCTCGTGATTATCGCGATAGCAATTGGTTGAAACGTCATGGGGTTACCCTATTCGAGATCTACTTTACGCAGCAGGCTTCGCAAGGCATCGCCGCCGCCCGCACCTTTTTGAGTGCCGGCGATCATCCCGTCGCGGTCCAGCAGCACATAGAGAGGGTAGGTTTTGGCTTCGAAAAATGCAGCGAGATTGGTGTCTTCGGTCAATATTATTTTCGGCCCGCGAGGAGATTGCTCCAGATACTTCTTCACCGTTTTCTTGGATTCGTTGACGTCGACCGCGAGCACTATCAGTCCGCGGCCGGCAAACTCGCGAGCGATCTCGTCCACCACCGGCTGGTCCGCCCGGCAATACTTGCACCACGTCGCCCAAAACTGGAGCAGAACGATCTTGCCTTTCAACGACGCGTTGGAAAACTTCTCGCCATCCATCGATGTTGCGCGGAAAGCCGGCGCCTGTTCGCGCGGCGGCTTAATGGCGTAAGCCTGAGCGATCGCCACCAATACAATAACTACGAGAGCTGCTCCGCGAGCCGATGGGTGGTTCACTGGAAGCAATATTATCAGATAGTGGAGCGAAGGCTCTGGTAAAATCGAAGTAGAGGCCAAGCAATCTTGCGACTGGTTGTCCCAGCGCGTACACAGATAATCCCACAAGCGGACAGATCCTTGGCTTTCTGCCCTGCTGGAAGCGATTTCGGCCCTTATTTTTCAGTAGCATTAGCATTGGCAGAGTACTTGCCAAACAGTATCGGGAGAAACCCCCATGGATGTTCCACGCGGTAAAGAAGTAGCTCGGAAGAAACTGATTCGCCGGATTGCCGTGATCGCGGTTATTGTCGCGGCAATTCCTTTGATTACCTGGGGGCTTTCCCGGTTGAAACCGGCCGCGCCTTCGGTGGACCGGGCGACAGTCTGGATCGACGCCGTCAAGCGCGGTCCCATGCTGCGCGAGGTTCGCGGATTGGGAACGCTGGTGGTGGAAGAGTTCGTTTGGATTCCGGCGCAGTTCGAATCGCGCGTGGAAAAGATCAATTTTCTGCCGGGCGCCAAGGTTCATCCCAACGACGTGGTGATGATTCTGAAGCAACCGCAGATGGAACTCGATGCATCGGACCTGGAAGCGCAAACCAAGCAGGCGGAAGCCCAATATGACAACATGCGGGTTCAATTGACATCGGCGCAACTGGCCCAGCAAGCGATCACCGAGCAGGTGAAGTCCGACATGGACCAAGCGGCATTGCAGGCGGATCGCGACCGGCAATTGAACAAGCTGGATTTGAAGTCGGATGTGGACACCAAGGTTTCGCAGGCGAAGTGGGACGAGTTGAAGAGCCGGTACGTGCTTTCCAAGAAGCAGTTGGATATCAGCGGCGAGTCGATCAAGGCCCAGTTGGACGCCCAAAGGGTGCTGATTCAAAACTTACAGGCGAAGGTGAAACTCAAAAAGGAGCAGGTGGAGCAGTTGACCATTCGTGCCGGAGTTGAGGGTGTGGTAACTCAACTGGGCACTGCGACCACGCCACTCGAAGCCGGCATGCGTGTAGCGCCCGGCACCATTCTTGCCAAAATCGCGCAGCCCTCCCGGCTGAAAGCGACGCTGAAGATTCCGGAAACGCAGGTGAAGGACGTGGCGCCCGGCCAGGTGGCGGACATCGATACCAGAAACGGCCACATTGCGGGGCACGTCACGCGTATCGATCCGGCGTCGACGAATGGGACGGTGGACGTGGACGTGAAGTTGGAGGGCGAGGCCCCCGGCATGCGTCCCGATTTGAGTGTTGACGGAACCATCACTATCGAAAAACTGGCGGATGTGGTTTACGTGGGCCGCCCGGTAATCGGGCAGCCCGGCGCCAAGATAACGCTGTTCAAACTGGACCCGGATGGAAAAGAAGCGCAGCGCATTCCGGTGGCGCTGGGGCGCAGCTCGGTGAACACGATTGAAGTTGTGGATGGATTAAAAGTCGGCGATCAGGTAATATTGTCGGATATGTCAACGTGGGATGCGCATAATCGTATCCGCTTGAACTAATAAGATTGGGAAAGGGATATTCATGGCAAACGACCCGAATGCTTTGATCAGTCTGGATGGCGTGACGAAGGTGTTTGTCACCGACGAAGTGGAGACGCATGCGCTGGCCGGCATCCATCTGCACATCAAGAAAGGCGAGTACCTGTCAATCGCGGGACCGTCGGGCTGCGGCAAGTCCACGCTGCTCGCTATTTTGGGCCTGCTCGATTCGCCCAGCGACGGCACCTACATTTTGAATGGCAAGGCCGTGCAGGGGCTGAAGCTATCGGAGCGCGCGCGCATCCGCAACCGCGAAATCGGGTTCATTTTCCAGGCGTTCAATCTGATCGGCGATCTCACGGTGTACGAGAACGTGGAGCTGCCGCTTACCTATCGGGGCATGCCATCGGCCGAGCGCAAGAAGCGCGTGCACGATGCGCTGGAGCGCGTGGGCATGTCGCACCGCATCAAGCATTACCCCTCGCAACTCTCCGGCGGCCAGCAGCAGCGCGTAGCAGTGGCGCGGGCATTGGGCGGCGATCCGTCGATCCTGCTGGCTGACGAGCCTACCGGAAACCTGGACTCCACCAACGGCGAAGCTGTCATGGAATTGCTGCGCGAATTGCATCGCGGCGGCGCAACCATTTGCATGGTAACCCACGATCCGCGCTACGCACGGTATGCGGACCGCACCATCCGTTTATTCGACGGAAGGATCGTGGAGGAGACTGTAGGAGTAGGCGATGTTTCGCAGGCACATTGATTTTTTGGCCGTCTTCTTCCTCGCAATTGTGATGGCGGCGTTCTCCAAAGCTTCCTCTCTGCGATTGCCGGACCGGGAGGTCGTGCGCCTGCAAAACGCGGTGAACGCCGAATCCTGTCCGCTATCGCGGGCGCTCGCACGTCTTGACAATATTCTGAATCGGTAAACCGCTTGCTTGGCGAGTGGCGCCAGCGGCTCGCTAGGAGCGTCGCGGTATGAGCGGTTGGTTGGCTCCGCGCCAATCGCGGGGAAAGGTGCGTTCAAATGTTTCAGGATCTCCGGTTCGCTTTTCGGACCTGGTGGAAATCTCCGATATTTGCGGCACTCGCGATTCTCGCGCTGGCGCTGGGCATCGGCGTAAATTCCGCAATCTTCAGCGTGGTGAACGCGGTAGTTCTGCAACCGCTGCCTTTCCCGCAATCCGGCCGGCTGTGCGTGATCTACAGCTCCCGGCCCGGGCCATTTGTGGGTTACGGCTGGATCTTCGATCCGGATTTCCTGCAAATCCAAAGACAAAACACGACGTTTGAAAACGTAGCCGCGTTCAACGGCGGATTAACAAGTTGGACCGGCATAGGAGAACCGACGCCGATCGCGGGGCAGATGGTGACGGACGATTTCTTTTCCGTTTTGGGCGTCAAGGCTTCGCTCGGAAGAACTTTCCTTCCGGAAGATCTGAAAGAAAATACTAAAGTCGTGGTGCTGAGCGATCACCTATGGCGAGCGCGTTTTGGAAGCGACCGCTCCGTGATCGGGAAGACCGTCCAACTGAACGGAACACCGCACACCGTCATTGGCGTGGCGCCGCCGGGATTCGCTTTTCCCGTTTTTCCAGTGAAGGCAGACTTGTGGGCGCGCCTGGACATGACTCCGAAGGCAGGACTCCTGTGGCAGCGGCGCGTTATCGGGCGGTTGAAACCCGGCGTCTCGATGATGCAGGCGCGCGCGGAGGCCGCGGCCCTGATTGAGCGCTTCAACTCGCAATCGCCGCGGCCCGTTAAGGGTCTTACCGGTGGCGTCGCCTCGCTGCGGGAATTGCTGGTATGGAAAGTCCGGCCGTCGCTGTGGATTCTTTTTGGAGCGGTGAGCTTCATCCTGCTCATCGCTTGCGCCAACGTTGCCAATCTGCTGTTGGCGCGAGGCGCGGCGCGGCGTCAGGAAGTGGCGGTGCGCGCGTCACTGGGCGCCAGCCGCGCGCGGCTAATCCGTCAGCTATTGACTGAGAGCGCGCTGCTGGCTTTGCTCGGCGGAGCCTTGGGACTGCTGGTTGCTTCCTGGACCCTGCCGGCATTGGTTGCGCTGGTGCCGCCGGCAATGATTCCGCGGCTGGATGAAGTCAACGTCAACGGCCAGGTGTTGGGATTTACGTTGATCCTTTCGCTCGCCACCAGCCTGTTGTTTGGCCTGGCGCCCGCGATTGAAATGTCGAAATCGCGGCTGCTGGAATTCCTGAAGCAAGGCGACGGCAGGTTCACCAGCGGCCAGGGTCTTCGTGGCTTGCTGGTTGTTTCAGAGATTGCCTTGTCGCTGGTGTTGCTGATCGGGGCAGGACTGATGATCAAGAGCTTTGTGCGTTTGCGCTCCGTGAATCCGGGCTTCAATCCGGAGAGCGTTCTGGTGATGACCGCCGATCTTCCGATGACTACTCAGCAGACGCCGCAGCAACTCAACGCGTACCATCGGGAGGTTCTCGTGAAGATGGCCGCGCTTCCGGGAGTGATCGCGGCGGGCGCAATCAACTGGCTTCCTTTTGACATGCCGCTCATCCGGGGCGATTATTACGCCGAGGGGAACCGTGCCCATTTCAATGTCACCAAGTCCGGCGTCACGACGGACTATTTTCGCGCGATGAGCATTCCGCTATTGCGCGGGCGGACCTTCGAGCCGCGCGATACCGAAAGCCCCACGCCGGTGGCGGTGATCGGGAAATCGGTGGCGAAGAGTTCCTGGGGGGATGAGGATCCCATCGGCAAGCGGATAACGCTGGAGGATCATCCCAAGCCGAACGACTGGCTCACTGTCGTGGGCGTGGTGGACGACGTGAAGCAGCAGGAGCTGGCGGAAAAATCGCCGCTGCCGATTGTGTATCAGCCGCTGTCGCAAGTTACGCGCGCGGGTTTCCTTCTTCATGTGGCGTATGTGGTGCGCGCAACCGGGAATCCATCGCTGCTGGCGGGGATGATGAGGACGCGCTTCCATGAGGTGAATCGTGAGCAGCCCATTCAATTGATCGCGCCGCTGGAAGATTTGATCTCCGCGACAACCGCGCAGCCGCGTTTTTATTCCCGGATGCTTGGTTCTTTTTCGGCGCTGGCGCTGCTGTTGGCCAGCCTGGGCGTCTACGGTGTCATCGCTTACTCGGTAGTGCAACGGACGCGCGAGATTGGAATCCGCGTGGCGCTGGGCGCGCAGTCCGAGGACATTTTCCGCTCGGTCATGTCGAGAAGCGCTGTGCTGGTTTCAATCGGTGTAGCGCTTGGGATTGCAGGGGCCCTTGGAGCGACCAGGGTTCTGAAGACGCTGCTTTTCGAGGTGAAACCGACGGACCTGGCGACCTACGCGAGCGTTTCCACGCTATTGGTTTTCGTCGCGCTGCTTGCCAGCTACGTTCCGGCCCGGCGAGCGACGACCGTGGATCCATTGGTAGCGTTGCGATATGAATAAGCCGCCGAGCCGATGAACGCATTTCTTCAAGACATTCGGTACAGCGCGCGGATGCTGGCCAAGACTCCGGGTTTCACCCTGTCGGCCCTGCTGGCGCTGACTTTGGGAATCGGCGTGAACAGCACCATGTTCAGCGTCGTGAACGCCGTGTTGCTGCATCCGCTCCGTTACCGGAGCCCCGAACGGCTGGCGATCCTGCTTTCCGAATCCACGACGAAGAACATACAGCAATGGCCCGTCTCCGACTTCGACTTCGACGTCTGGCGCCGTGAAAATCATGTGTTCGAGCAGGTCGCCGGACTCGGCCAACAGGGTTTCAACCTGACTCTCGGAAGCGAACCGGAGCGCGTGGGCGGAGTGCTGATCACGGCCAATTACTTCGACATGCTAAGAGTGCGGCCAGCCATCGGTCGCAACTTCCGGATGGATGAAGACCAAAAAGGGCGCGACCCGGTGGCCATCATCAGTCATGGTTTATGGCAGCGCCGATTTAATGGCGACCGTGGCGCCCTCGGCCGTCCGCTGATACTCGATGGGACAAGTTACACGCTGATCGGCGTGATGCCGCCAGACTTCATGAGATTGGAAGACGAAGACGTCTGGGTTCCCTGGGTGGTGAATCTTGACGATCCGGTAAAGGCCAGGGGGCGCCGCGGAATGGTGGTGTTTGGCCGGCTCAAGGACGGCAAGACTTTTCGCGAGGCGCAAACTGAGATGAGCCAGATCGCGGGGCGGCTCTCCGCTGCATATCCGGAGAGCAACAAGGATCTTGGCGTCCGCGTTTCCTCATGGGAGTCGATGCAGATTAGCGACATGCGGACAAGTCTGATCGTGCTGTGGTCCGCTGTAGGATTCGTGCTGCTGATCGCTTGCGCCAATGTGGCCAATCTGCTGCTTGTCAAAGCGAACGCCCGGCGGCGCGAAGTAGCTATTCGCCTGGCGCTAGGAGCCGGGCGGTTTCGTCTCATCCGGCAATTGCTGACTGAGAGTTCCCTGCTGGCGCTGCTCGGCGGAATTATCGGGATGCTTCCCACGCTGTGGGGCGTCGATCTGATCCGGCGCTCTATCTACGACCCTTCGGGCGAAACAAAATACATCGCCGTGGATGGCGCCGTGCTTGGTTACACTCTGCTGGTGTCGCTGTTCACTGGAATCTGTTTCGGATTGCTTCCGGCGTTGACTGCGACCAAGACCGAGCTTAGTGAAATGTTGAAGCAAGGCAGCGCGCGCGGCAGTGTGAGCAGTGGAAACCGGATGCGCAGCGCGTTCGTGGTCGCGGAAATATCCATCGCATTGATGCTGCTGATTGGCGCGGGTTTGGTGCTCAAGAGTTTTGTGAAGCTGCGCGCCGTCGACCCCGGCTTCAACGCGTCGAACGTTCTTACACTGCGGCTGTCCTTGCCGGCGAATCGCTACGGAACGGTGGATACACAGGGGGCTTTCTATCGGGATCTGCTAGACCGTGTCCAGGCTTTGCCGGGCGTTCAAAATGCCGGCGTGACTTCCGAACTGCCCATCGTCGGCGGGCAGGACGACACAGCCGTTTACTTTCCCGGCAAGAAGGAAGAGAGCGGCCTGGCGAACGCAACCATCATTCACTACAGCACCGTGAGCCCCAATTATTTTGCCGCGATGCAGATTCATCTGGTCGCCGGCCGGGGCTTCAATGATAGCGATACCGCGAAGGCTCCGCCCGTGGCGGTGATCAACGACAAAATGGCGCGCGAGTATTGGCCGAATGCGAATCCGATCGGCAAGAACTTCAAGACTGGCGACAAGTGGTGGACCATTGCGGGCGTGGTCGCCAATATCCACCATGCCGGATTAGAGTCGAAACCAACGCCGGAAATTTATTTGCCTTACCAGCAGTTTCCTTCACCGTCCGTACACCTGGTGGTGCGAACAATGGAGCGCCAAGGCTCACTGGTTGTCTCGATACGGCAGGCCGTGCTCAGCCTGGACCGCAACCAGCCCATCTACGAGATCCGGACTATGAAGGCCGGGATTGAAGCCTCCTTGAACTTGCAGCAGGTGGCCGCCGGTTTGTGCGGAGCCTTTGCCGTTGTCGCGCTGATTTTGGCTACCATCGGAATCTACGGCGTGATGTCGTACGTGGTGAGTCAACGCACGCACGAGATCGGAATCCGCATGGCGCTGGGCGCGCAGCAGCAGGATGTGGTCCGCATGGTGGTAGGCCGCGGAGCGTGGATGATCGCATTTGGGTTAGCGATCGGGACGCTGGCCGCCGCCGGAATCACCTGGGTGTTGACGGACCTGCTTTTCGGGATCAGCGCCACCGACCCTTCCACGTATGCGGGCCTCGCGGCCTTCCTTGCCGCTGTCGCGCTGGTGGCCAGCTACGTTCCGGCACGGCGCGCGGCGCGCGTGGATCCAGTGATCGCATTGCGGGAAGAATAGTGGCGCTGGATGGCCGAATAGTAAGAGGATAAGAGTATCTATGAGTTCACCGATGATCGTTCTACGGAACGTCGAGAAATATTTTGAGCACGGGCCGACCAAGACTTTTGTCCTGCGCCGCATCAATGCCGAGATTAAGGAGGGCGAGTTCGTTTCCATCATGGGGCCGTCGGGCGCGGGCAAATCCACGCTGCTGCATTTGCTGGGCATGCACGACAGCGCCTGGACCGGCGAGTATTATCTGTTGGACCATGCGATCCACAAGATCAACAAGAAAGACCGGATGGAGATTTACAAGAAGTATTTCGGCTTCGTTTTTCAGAGTTACCATCTGCTGGATTCGCTGACGGTGTACGAGAATCTGGACATCCCGCTGTCTTACCGCAACATCAAAAAGGGCGAGCGCGACAGCATCGTGTGCGACGTTCTCGACCGCTTTCAGATCGTCGGCAAGAAGGATCTTTATCCCAACCAACTCTCGGGCGGGCAGCAGCAATTGGTGGCCATCGCGCGCGCGATCGTGGCGACGCCGAAAATTATTCTAGCCGACGAGCCGACGGGCAACCTGCATTCGAATCAGGGAAAAGAGATCATGGAGCTCTTCAAGAAACTGAACGAGGGGGGCACGACGATCATTCAGGTGACGCACAACGAGCGCAATGCGGAGTACGGGAACCGGGTGATTAATATAGCGGACGGGTGGATCAGCGACTAAAACTACTTCCGCTTACTTTGCCAGTTCCGGGCAAATCCCTGGCACGCTGCGGTCGAACATCGGGCTCGGAGTCAACCCAATGTCGGCAAGATTCATTTTCTTCAAGCTCTCCGTGCCCCCCGCCGCGCACGCCGCTTTCGACTTGTTTCGCAAATCGATAATGGCTTGCCGCCATTTCACCAGGTCCGCCTTCTTCGACACCGGCCCGTGCCCGGGGATCACCTTGTCGAAATCGTATTGCAGCGCTTGCTCCAGCGTCTTGTCCCAATCCACCAGGCTGCCGCCGGCGCTGTAGTCAATGAAGGGCGGGCCGCCCGTGAACATGCAAAGATCGCCCGTATGCAGCACCCGCTCGGAGGGAAAATAAATCACCGCGTCGCCGTTGGTGTGGCCGCGTCCCAGGTAGCGCGCGCGCACTTCCTTGCCGCCCAGGAACACTTGCGTTTCGTCGCTGAACGTGATGCGCGGGATGCCCGGCATCTTTCCGGCGGCCATGTTGGCCCGCGCGTTTTTCTGAATGATGATCTCGGCCGACGTGGCCAGCAGCGCATCGTTGCCGCCGGTGTGATCGCCGTGCTGGTGCGTGTTCAGCACGTAGCGGATGGGCTTGTCGCTGATGGTCCTCACCTTCGCCAGGATTTCCGGCGCGTCCGCCGCGAACTTGTCGTCCACCAGCAGCACGCCTTCGCTGGTCGGCATAGCCGCGACGTTGCCGCCGTTGCCCATGATGACGTAAAGGTTGTCCGTGACTTTCTCCATCGTCAGCGGCGCCTTTTGCTGCTGCGCTTGCGACCACACCAGCCATAGCCCGGCCAAGCCGAGCGCCATTCCACTGAGACGAATCACCACCGCTTTGTTGATGGACACGTTCCGACGAGTATATCTCACCGCCTCGAATAATTCACTTTCTCGAGAAACAATCCCGACGCGGGCGCGGTCAACGCCGCGATGTCCAACGACGCCGGCGTTTTGCCTTCCAGCAGGCGCCCGAACTCTTCCAACGTAACTTCGCCCTGGCCCACCTTCACCAGCACGCCCACGATACGTCGCACCATGCGCCACAGGAAATGCGAGCCGGTGATCCGGAACAAGATGAGGTGGCCATCGACATCGATGCCCGCATCGTCGACTATAACGATGGTCGACTGGTCCGGCCGCGCTGCATCCTCGGCGCGAAAATGAATGAAGTTGTGCCGG
>DATDHK010000087.1:0-3715 GCA_036521635.1 Bryobacteraceae bacterium
GGCGGCATGAGGATCGCCCGGCTGCCGGAAAAGACCGGTTGCAGAACGTTCCCGATTAATCCCATGTCGTGATAGAGCGGCAGCCAACCCACCACAATGGAGTGCTGGTCCTGCGAAAACGCCCTTTGGATAATTTTTTGATTCTCGATCAGATTCCGGTGGCTGACCATGACGCCCTTGGGCGTCGCCGTCGAACCGGAAGTGTACTGGATCAGCGCGAGATCGTCCGCTCCCAGATCCGGCATCCGCCAGTCGTGTGCGCCGCCATTCAAAATGTCTATGGCGATCAATTCCACGCCATGAAAATCCAAGGAATCCAGGCGCGGCAGGAGTGCGGAAACAGTCAAAATTGCGCGCGGATTTACGTCATATACCTGACGTAGAAAGACATCTAACAATCTGCGCGATCTGGGAGGATAAACCGGAACGGCGGTCATGGCGGAATAGAGGCAGCCGAAAAACGCGGTAATGAAATCCAGACCTGGCGGAAAGACCAGCATGGCGCGCTCGCCTTGCAGTCCGGAATTCTGCAAAAACGAAGCCAACGCGCGGGCGCCGTGGTCCAGATCTCCATAGGTGATCCGGGACGTCCCGGCTTCGCCATCGGATAGAAACGCAAACGCTTCGCGGTCCGGATGGCGTCCTGCGCGCTCCCGCAGCACGTGGACGAAATTGGTGGCCATGATCGGGGTGATGTCGTCGGAGACTCGCATCCGGCCCCGCCTCCTCAAGCTATCGATTTTAGCGGCTTTTCGACGAATCGTCTAAAGAATCCGCCAGAAAAATCCCTTGACTTTTCACGGACGAACATAGTACAGTGAATCGACGATTCGAACCCGAGTGCCAGTACTCCAATCGGACGCCTCGACATCGCCATAAATCAACTCAGGGAGGAAATGGCTAATGATTTTAGTACAGCACGTACCGGCGAACGTTCTCGCCAAGCTCAGCGAAACCCACATTGCAATCTTGAATGCTCACCTTGAGGCCGAATTGCTCAAGAACGATACTATCAAGCAGGCGTTGGCGGGCCCGATGGGCACCCATCTCAAGGGTTTGGGACATTAATCCGGAAAAAATCGACGATTCGAAAAATGGGGTGTTGGTTACCGTCAGGCATTGGCGGTAACCAACACCCCATTTTAGTTATGTGGCGCGGACACCCGGTGTCTGCGGCGTCGAGAATCGTCTCGACGCTCTTTGTTTTCCTCAAAGGCTGAAAACCGCTCCCTGACGGTCGCGGCTCGGAATGCCGCTGTAAACGCTTAGTGTCGATTCCGAGCCGCGACCGTCAGGAAGCGGTTCGCCACTAGCCCATAGCCTCCAGCACGTCCGCCCAGTCCCGAGCCATCCCCTTGATTCTCTCGCGCGTGAACAGGTCGGACTTGTAAGTAATCGAAACCACCAGCCGCTCTTCCTCCTCCGCTACGTTCACAATCAGCTCAAACGAAGTCGGATAAATTTCCGGCCGGCCGCCGTCTGTCTTGGTCTCGATCGGCGTCAGCCGCAAGCCGGGCAGGCTCACCGGCCCCAACGACGGATTCTGCATGATGAACAGCACCGGGCACAGGCGACCCTGCTCGATGCCGAACTCCCGCTCAAGTTTTTGGACGCCCAATTCGAATGGCAAATCCTGCCGCTCGAACGCATCCAGCACCACCTCGCGCGTCCGCCTGAGCATCTCGGAAAATTCGATCCCCGGCGGGACGCTGCAACGCAGCAGCAGCGTATTCACAAAAAGCCCGATCATGTTTTCCACTTCGGGCCTCGTGCGATTGGCCGCCAGCGTGCCGATCCAAAACTCGGATTGCCCCGAATGCTTTGCCAGCACCATTTCGAATGCGGCCAGCAGAGTCATGAAGAGGCTCCCGCGCTCGCGCCCGCTCAACGCGCGCAGGCGCCGCAACAGATCGGCGTCTATCATCCAATCCCCACGCGCCACCAGGAATGAAGGCGCCGGGCGCGGCGCGTCCGTGGGCAACTCGAGCGTTGACGGATTGGCCGCGATCCGTTCCACATACTCACGCAGTGGCTCGTCGTACGCGCCCGAGGCTACTAGCTCTTGCTGCCATACGACGAAATCCGGATACTGGACCGGCAACGGTGGCAGTGGCGACTGCCGTCCACTCGAATATGCTTCGTACAAAAGCGCGAGCTCGCCGGCCAGCACGCCACTCGACCATCCATCGGTCGCAATATGGTGCATGCTGAGGCACAGCAAATGTTCTTGCGGCCGCACCCGCAAACATGTGACGCGCAGCAGCGGATCTCCCGCAAGGTTGAACGGTGTATCCGATTCGCGGGAGATGAAGCTCGCCGCTCGGTCCAGCCGGCTGTCTTCCGGCAATTCGCTCAAATCGATAAGCGGCATCCGGAGCGGCGCATTGTGTACCTGCTGCAAGGACCGCCCATCGACTTCGGCGAAGCCGGTCCGCAGCGCTTCGTGACGCCGCACTATTTCAGCGAAGCTCGCCCGCAGGGCCTCCACATCGAGCGTGCCCTCCATGCGCAGGACAGCGAAGAAGTTGAAGAACACGCCCCGTGGAAGCGATTGATGGACCCGCCAAATCGGCAGTTGCTCGTAGGAGAGCGGCAGATCGCGGTCCCGTCCCGCCGGCTGGATGGGAATCGCCGTCACTTGACGCTTGGCCGCAAGTTCGGCCTCAATCCGGCGGGCAAGGCCCCGCACGGTGGGCGCTTCGAACACGTGCCGCAGCGGCAGTGCAATGGAAAACGTGGAGCGCAGGCGAGTGGCGAGCCGCGTGGCGATCAGCGAGTGTCCGCCCATTTCGAACAGGCTGCGAGTGCCGCTGGCGTTCGATCCGGTAACTTCAAACCAAATCGCGGCCACCATCTGTTCCACCGGAGTTCGTCCGGCTTGTGCCGCCGCTGCGTTCCCGGCGGAGGTCGCCAACGAAACGCGTCTCGCGACCATCGCTATCGCAGCCTCGACATTGTCTTCCGGACGGGACGCGATGCGGGCGAGCAGCCCCTCGAAATCGTTCATGATTTCTGTAATCGTCGTGGAAGCGAAACGGCGTGGGTCATAGGACAGGGACAGCCGTATCCGCTCGCCGGGCACGATCACCATCGTCAGCGCGTACTTGGTCCGCACGGGTGAATTCAACTCGCGAATATTGAGCTGGCGAGGCGCCGCCGCCTGCGGCCGATTCACCGGATAGTTTTCAAACACAACCAGGCTGTCGAACAACGGAACGGCCAGCGGCACTTCGCTCCACTCTTGCACCTGTGGACTGTATTCGAATTCCTTCGCTTCAGCCTGATCGCTTTGCAACGCTTTGAGCCACGCGTCCAGCTTTGCCTCGGGTTTGATTCTTACGCGCACGGGCAGCGTGTTGATGAATACGCCGACCATCACTTCGACGCCGGGCAATTCCGGCGGCCGGCCCGATACGGTGATTCCGAAAACGACATCGCCGCTATTGCTAGCCGCGCCAATCAAGATCGCCCAAGCGCCCTGGATGGTCGTGTTCAACGTGAGCTGACGGTCGCGGGCCAGCGCGCGAAGTTGATCGCCGAGCGCCGGGCTTAGATCGCGCGTCAGCTCCGCGTACACGCTGTCGCCGGACCAATCCCAGACCGGATTCGCGCCCAGCGGCGTCGGCTTCGAGAAGCCGGCTAGCGTGCGCCGCCAGTATTCCTCGGCCCGCGCGAAATCCTGGCGGCCCAGCCAACGGATGAAGTCGGCGTATGG
>DATDHK010000088.1:0-9398 GCA_036521635.1 Bryobacteraceae bacterium
GACGACAATCTTTTCGCCCTCGCGAGCGGTCAGGGTGAGTCCGACATAATCGGCGGCGATCGGCAGCAGTCTACGCCCGCGATCGACCAGGACCGCGAGCCGGACCGGCGCCAGGCTTCCAAGGCCTGGATCAAATCAACATCGAATTGCCCAGCGCCACCGCGTCGGGAACAGTGGTCGTATACGCCGGCAGGCGCGCCAGCAACGCTCTCGTTATTTGATCGCCGGGATCGGGTACCGATAGTTGCCTTGGAAAATTTCGCTGAACAACTCGATCATCGGCTGGTGAATTGTGGCGTTGTCCGCCAGCACGTGCGGACCGCGGATGTCCATTGGTTGGCCATGCATGTCGGAACACTTGCCGCCCGCTTCCTCAATCAACAGGATTCCCGCCGCCATGTCCCAAGGGTTCAAGCCAAATTCCCAAAACCCATCCAAGCGTCCGCAGGCGACGTAAGCCAGATCCAATGCGGCGGAACCGGCGCGACGCACGCCGTGCGTCAGCATCGCGAGTTGATAGTAGAAGTGCACGTTGACGTTCAGGTGCCGCTTCCGGCTGGGAAATCCCGTGGCGACCAGCGCATCTTCGATGCGGGCCACCTTTGAAACGCGAATGCGCCGATTGTTCAAATAAGCGCCCGAGCCCCGCTCGCTCGCGAACATTTCGTTCCGTACCGGATCGAAAATGACGCCCGCGATTAGTTGGCCGGCCTGCGCCAACGCCATGGTGACGTTGTACATCGGAAAGCCGTGCGCGAAATTCGTGGTGCCGTCCAGGGGATCTACATACCAGCAATATTCCGAAGATCCGGTGTGCCCGCCGCCTTCTTCCGCGACGATCGAATGCGACGGAAAATGCGAGCGCAGCCGCTCCACCACCAGCCGCTCGGAGGCGCGGTCGGCCTCGGTAACCAGGTCGTGCTCGCCTTTCAGCTCGAAGGCCACGCGGCGTTCAAAATAAGTGGAGAGCAGCGCTCCGGATTCGCGGGCAATTTCGGCGCTGGTTTCGAGAAACGAAGGCATCGGCTACTGCGCTTCGTACAAATATTTGATGTCGTGCTTGAACAGAAAAAGATTGGGTGCGTTGCGGCGGGTGATGCGAATGAAGCTCGCGTCGAAGAATTCAACCAGGCCCTGCACCTCGTCGTTGTTGCTCAGCCGGATGCATACCGGAATTTCGTGCTCGATCAAATAGCGCAGGTACTTTACTTCTTCGAACGTTTGCTCCGGGGCCTTGGACTTCGATTTGCTCACGCCTTGCGCGCCTTCATCGCCCCGGGCCCTTGACAGATTCATCGAATTCTCCATAATAGCCGCTGCGTGTATTCGCCCGCAAATTCCGGTCTTTCAAATTAACCTTCAGAATATGAAAGCGGTCCTTAGTGAGCGGAGTATTCTTGGGATAATAGCCGATCATATATTGCGTCCTTAATTCATGCAAGATATCGGAAAATGCGCGATCGAGTTCAGCGCCCGCGCTTGGCGTAAAGACGCGGCCGCCGGTGCCCGCCGAGAGCGTTGTCAGCGCGTGCTCGCCGCCGGTGTTGCGGCCCGCGTCGTTGGTGATGGGAACAACCAGGATTGGGTACATCACGGTGTCGGCGCGCTGCGCGGATTCGAGCGCCTGATGATAATCCTTGATGCTGGTTGTGTCGCCGCCATCGGTAACCACCACCATCACATGACGGCCTTCGCGGCTTTCCAGATCGCGTGAAGCGAGATAAATGGCGTCATACAGCGACGTGCCGCCGCCGGATCTGAGCAGCTTCAATTGTTGATCGAGCCTCGAAAAACGGCGCGTGAAACTGGTGTGCAGGTTCACTTGCCAACTGAAGCTGTATAGCGCCACGGTGTCGTCCGAATTCCCCTCGCCCAGCAGCGCTTTTAAAAACTTGCTCACCGAATCCAGTTCGTAGTGCAGTTGGATGCCGGTGGAACCGCTGGTGTCCACCAGCAGCGCTACGGACAAGGGCTGCTCGGTCTGGCGCTCGAACACGGCGATGTCCTGCGGAACGCCGTTGTCGTAGATCGTGAAATCGTTCTTGCTGAGCGATCCGATCAGCTGCCCGGCCGCGTCCTTGACCGTCACCAGCATTCGCACCAGGCGTACATTTACGCGAATGACGTTATCCTGCGGCGGCGCAAGCGCGGGTAGACACAGCGCGAAAAGCAGCAACGAGGCGGCGCGGCGGATCACTTTTTCAGGACGGATTCGTCCCACTCCCCTTCAACCCAAATCTCTCCGTCGGAAAAGTGCTCCTTCTTCCAAATGGGAACGATGCGCTTGAGCCGGTTGATGCCCTCGAGCGCGGCTTCAAATGCGGGCTTGCGATGCGGCGCGGTCACGATCACCGCCACGCTGGTTTCGCCGATCTGCATGGCGCCCAGCCGGTGCACCATGGCGATGCGTCCGATGGAGTGCGTACGCGCGATGTCGCGCCCGATCTCAGCGAGCATCTTCACCGCCATGGGCTCGTAACATTCGTAGTCCAGGAATTTTGTCGCGCGGCCCTTGGTGTTGTTGCGCACCACGCCTTCGAAATTCACTACCGCCCCGTCTTCGCCGCGCAGCAGTTCTTTGGTAATTGCGGCGGTGTCGATAGGCTGGCGGGTGAGCGCGAAAAAATAGCCCAGCTCGCTCTCGCAGATTTGTTGCGTGTAGCGGCCGGAACCGCCGCTCACCGGGGGCAGGAATGCGATTTCGTCGCCATCGGCAACCGCCGCCGAGGGCTCGCAGAATTGATGATTCGAAGCCAGCACGATGCTGGATTTCAAAGCGCCGAGCCGTGGAAACTGTTGGGCATAGCGCTCGAAAACGGATTCCAGCCGAGCGCCCTCGGCGACCTCGATGCGATCCTCCGCGCGGCCTACGATGTCTCTCAACATGCCGAAAAATAAGACTCTTACGCGCACTTTTGTCATAGTAACAGACGGCTTGGAGCGGGGATGGTTTCAATGGAGAATGAACACGAGGAACACGGGGCGAGGAACACAAGGAATACGAGGAACACCGAAGCTATGAGGAAACTTGCGGTGTTCCTCGTATCCCTCGTATTCCTTCCTCCATCATTCCCCCGCTTGCCGCCGAACATACTCCAAGATCGCCGCGTGCCCCGCCGGCAACTTGTCATTTGAGAAATAGGTTTCGATGCCTAGGGTGTGACCCAGCTTTTCGAAGTAGTGGAACTCCAGGTTCGTCTTCCCGGCGGCCTTCGCCAGGTTTTCCAGTTTTCTCACGCCTTCCACCGGAACATTTGCGTCCGCGATTCCTTGGAACAGGCCGGCCGGAATATCGAGCTTGGACAGGAAATTCCAGATCGGCTGGTGTGCGAAATGGTCCTTGAACCAGTCTTTCGGCGTCGTCACCCCGGCGGAGCTCTTGGCCCAACCATCGAGCACTTCGAAGTTGTCGTTATCGGCCGCGTCCGCCAGCGATTTGGTCAGAATCTTCAGATCTGCCGCCGTGAAAAATCCATCCTTGTCGGGATCGAAAGCGTCGAAGGCCGCATTGTGGAACACCTGCTCGCGGAACTTCATGGGATCGGCCTCGAACTCGGCTTTTGAGATTTTGCCGTCGTGGTCGGTGTCGAAAAATTTCAGATAGGTCAGGAATCCGCCCTCGCCAACGATGTACTTATACATGTCGCGCATGTTGCCGGACATCACGCCGTAGAGAATCAGTCCACTGATTTCCTTCGGCGCGCGGGCGGCGGCATCGGCGGCCAGCAATGTCCCCTCGCTGGCCCCCATGAGAAAAATCCGGACGTCGGACAGGCCGGTTTGCTTTCTAACCGCGCGAACAGCGCTCAAGACATCGCGGACTTTGTTTTCAAGCGTGCTGGTGTTGTAGACATCCGCTTCAATCTTTTCGTAACGGGGCGGCTTGTCGCCCATGCGGATGCCGCGTCCTTCATAACCGAAGAATGCGACGCCGAGTTCCGGCAATTTTTGACGGTAGATATCGAAATAATTGAACGTTCCACTCCGCCCGCCTTGCCGTTTCATATCGACGGTCATCCCCTCCGCGGTTTGGACATAGATCACCAGAAGGCGCGGCGCGGCCGAAGCGGGCAGGGTAAGCTTGCCGAACATGTCGTAGCCGTCGTGCGAAGTGAACGGAATCTCAATCGTTTTCGAGACGGGAGTTTGAGCGCGGGCGACGAACAGAAGCGCGGCTAGTCCGGCAAGAAGGAGTTTCATTTCAGCGCAACATGATTAGATTATCACCGGCTCTCGGCTCGTGGCTCGGTCTTTCCCATTTCCGTACAAAAACGGTGGGGCGGGTCCCCTGACCCGCGCCGGGCGCCCTCGCCCGGCTTGTCGAAGTTTTCATCGAAATCCGAAGGCCGGCCAGGGGCCGTCCGCGGACGCGGGCGTCCGCCCCACAAAACGAAATGGCATCGGCCTTCCCAGACTGTTTGTGCGATGACTAATCGACTCATGAATTAAGCCGGATCTTTCAGCAACTTCTCCCACCCGAAAAGGGTTTATTGAGCATGCGGTTGCGATACTTGTCGGTTGCGCTGATCGTGCTTGCCGCCGTCGCTGCCTTCGCCGGCAAAAAGCTTCTATACCCGGAGGCCCCAACCACCACCCCTGCCGCCATTTCTTCGCCCCAGGCGCAGTCCTTTCTGGTGATCCTGGGTGTGAACGGAAACGCGGCCATCAACTGGGATGGCTCCATCACAGCAACGGGCGCCACCATCCTCAGCCTTCGAGGCTGGCGCTTCAGCGGCACGGACTCCATTTCGGGAACGTCGAGTTGGAAGCTCTCCACCCGCGAAGCCAATTCAGTGGGCGGCAACGGACCCATCGAGGAAAACGGGATCATCGTCACCACCTCCGCCTCCACCGGCCCCGTCACCTTCGACGTCAAAACAACGCAGGGCAACTTCACCTTCTCCTCGCAAGATGTCCCGTTTGGAATAAGCAAGACATTTCTGAACGGCCGGGCGCTGGCTGCCCAGACGGGCGCGTCGCTGCAATTGACGTCGTCGGCGGAGGAAGAGGATTTCCCCTCGATGGCCCAATCGGGCGACGATGTCTATCTGGCCTACACTCGGTTCGTCCACGGCGACCGCACTCTGGCGCAGACCCTAAGCACAAAGCAGGTCATCACCGATTTCGCATTCCTCGCGCGCCCCACCGGCGGCGATCAGGTTCTCTTCCTGCACTATTCAAAATCGCAACGCGTCTGGAACGGACCGTTTCCAGTAACCGGCGCCGGCGAGGACCTGATGCGCGTGGCTGTCGCCATCGATGGACAGGGGCGCGCCTGGATAATTTATTCCGCCCAGCGCGCGGGCAACTTCGACCTCTATGCGCGCAGCGCCCGCGCCGACGGTACTCTGACTTCTGAAATCCGCCTTACCAGCAACCCTGGAACGGACCTCTCTCCGGTAGCGGCCACCGACGCAAGCGGCCGCGTATGGGTGGCATGGCAGGGATTCCGGAACAACAATCTCGAAGTCCTGGCCAGCGTTCAAACCGGCGACTCTTTCGCGCCAGAGGCCATCGTTTCGACATCGCCCGCGAGCGATTGGGATCCCGCAATCGCCACCGCACCCAACGGCGAAGTGGCGATTTCCTGGGACACCTACGACAAGGGCGACTACGACGTCTACCTCCGACGCGCGCGATTTACCGATCAGATCGGCCTGGACGATCCGATCGCGATCGCGGCTACAGTCAATTTCGAAGGACGCAGTTCGCTAGCCTACGATTCCCAGAATCGTTTATGGATCGCGTATGAGTTTGCCGGTTCGAGATGGGGCAAAGACTTCGGAGCGTACGATACCACCGGGATCCCGCTCTACGGACCTCACACGATTCAGGTGCGGTGCCTGATTGGAAACGACCTGTATTCCACCAATGACGATGTCGCCAACACGCTGCCCGGCACATCCACTGGCGCACTCTTTCAGGCAACAACGAAGGGCCCCTTCCCAACGCAGCCCGATCCCACGTTGGTTCAGCAGCGCACGGCGAATAACGGTATAGGACCTGCCTCAGGTCCGCGAAACACTTTCCCTCGACTCGCCACGGATTCCGACGGGACCGTGTACCTCGCTTTTCGTGAGCCAGCCGGCTCGGGGCTTTCGTCGAGCAACGCCACCGGCAATAGTGTTGGAACTATTTGGACTGGCGCGATGGTTTATTTCGATGGAAGCCTGTGGCGCGGGCCAACCGTTCTGGGAGACTCGGACGCTGTCAGCGACAACCGGCCATCCATTCTTCCGCTCGGGCCGGGACACTTGTTGATGGCGCAGGCGATGGACCACCGGCTGTCGCCTCTGCCCAACGGTACTCCGCAGGCGGATGGAACCAACTCGGACATTTTCGCTCTCGATGTCCCCATCAACCGGACGCAGCAGTCTCCCCAGTTGCAGAGAATCGGGCAGGTGACGCCCGATCCTCCCGATGCTTTAGCTGCTTCCGAAGTAGCGGCAGCCGCGCTGAACCAAAGCTATCGGCCAACGGTGAACGGCCAACAACTCCAGTTGGTGCGCGGCGATTTCCACCGGCACTCCGAGCTTTCCTTTGACGGCGGCCGCGATGGTCCGCTCATCGACAGCTACAGGTACTTCATCGACGCATCCACGCTCGGCTGGGTGGGCTGCTGCGATCACGATGACGGCAGCGCCCGGGAATATTCCTGGTGGCTGCTGCAGAAGTTCACGGATGCCTACACGCTGGGCTCCAAGTTTATTCCGATGTATTACTATGAGCGCAGCGTCGCCTTTCCCGAGGGGCACCGCAATGTCTTGTTCGCACAGCGCGGCATACGTCCCCTGCCTCGCTTGCCGCTCTCATCCGCCGATCAGCGGGCACCCGCCCCCGACACGAATATGCTTTACGCCTATCTGCATTTCTTTAACGGCATCACCGCCCCGCATACTGTTGCGACGGATCAGGGGACGGATTGGCGGAACAACGATCCCCAAGTGGAACCCTTTGTTGAAATCTATCAAGGCGACCGCCAGGACTACGAAATGCCTGGCGCGCCTAGAGCCAATACGCCTTCCGATTCGCTTGCGGGATACCGAGCCGAGGGGTATGTTTCTACTGCGCTGGGCCTGGGATATCAACTTGGATTTGAGGCGTCCAGCGATCACATCTCCACGCACATTTCATTCACCAATATTTGGGTGACCGCGCCGACGCGCGCGGGCATCATGGATGCGCTGCGCAAGCGGCGAATGTACGGATCTACCGATAACATCCTGGCCGATTTTCGGAGCGGAACGCACTTCATGGGCGAGTCTTTCACCGCTAGTAGTCCGCCGGTTTTCACGGTGCGCTTGTGGGGCACGCAGCCGTTCCAGAGTGTAGTGGTGGTCAAGGACAACAATATCGTTTACTCCACCAGCGGCGATCGCGTTCTGTCATTCAGTTGGCAGGATCCAAGCGCAACCAAGGGCAAGACCAGCTACTACTACGTGCGGGGCGTTCAGACCGACGGGCAGATTGTCTGGGTGAGCCCGATGTTTGTGACCTTGCAATGAGAACGATTATCGCGTTGTTTCTCGCGGCGGCTGTTCATGCGCAGACGCCGTCGTTCCGCCCGCTGCATGTTTCCGCGGCGGGCATTATTCTGGATGACTCGGGCAAACCGGTTCTGCTGCGCGGACTCAATCGCAGCGCCATCGGTTTCGGAAACGCCGACGCCAATGCAACGGACCAGGATTACGCCGCGCAAAATCAGTTGCTTTCGATGAACCTGGTGCGGATCTTCGTCAACGCGGCCTGGTGGTCCAACAATGTGCAGGTTCCGATCGCCAATCTGAAATATCAGGACTATGTCGACTTGCTCATTCAACGGGCGAAGAAGTACGGCAACTATGTGCTGGTGCTGAAGGCCGGCCAGTTCCCCGATCTGCCGTGCGGCGCCGATGGCAAGAACTGTCCGGCTGTGAATCAAGGTGACCTGAATTGCCAGGCCAATGCGGCCGCGTGCGCGGCTCAGGATACTACCGGCGCGAACATCGATACGGCATTTACGTTTTGGGCCGCGTTCGCGAAAAAGTATGCAGCCGATCCGGCGGTGCTCTACGACACCTGGGAGGACATGCACGGCATCGACGGCAACACTTGGAGCAACGGTCAAAATCAGTTGATCGCCGCTATCCGCGCGTACAGCCCGCAGTCGGTCATTTTTGTTGAGGACACCGGCACAGTATTCGAATCGATTGTATCGGGTGCGCTGCCGGATCTGGTCTGGTCTAACATCGTGTGGAATTTTCACCTCTACACTGCATCCACCGGCGCGTGCACCGAACCGGCCTCGCCGCGATTTGCAAACTGGCCGGCGAATTTCGATCCGTTGGTGAGCTACGCGCAGCAGCACGGTCATGCGGCCGCCATCGCGGAATGGGGCGGCTGCAACGATCCTGAACCGTATCACACCAACATCACGTCCTACGCCAGGGCGCACTCGGTGGCGCTCGCATATTTTGACAGCGGGAATCTGATCGCGGCGGGCGCGCTGACAACGATCGGTGCGAAGGTCGCGCAAGCCTACACCGCAATCGCCGGCAGTGGGCCGGGCACGGTGACCAGCGTTTCCTCAGCCGATGGAAGCGCTCCGCTGGCGGCGGAAGCGATAGCCTCAGCATACGGAGTGAATCTCGCCACGCAGACGCAGCAGGCGGCCGTGATACCGCTGCCCCTAACCCTTGGCGGCGCCAGCGTTGTGGTCACCGACAGCAATGGCTTTTCGCGTCCGGCGGAATTGTTTTACGCATCGTCCACGCAAATAAATTACGAAGTGCCGCCCGGAGTTGCCGCCGGCACGGCGAAAATTACTGTGTCCGTCAACGGAGATCCGGTGGCATTCGGCGCCGCTCGTATTGCTGCCATAGCGCCCGGACTTTTCACCGCCACTTCAGACGGAAAAGGCGTGGCGGCGGCGGTCGCAGTAACGGTCCACGCAAACGGAACGCAAAGTCTGGCCTCCACGTTTCAGTGCTCCGCCGCCGGATGCGCGGCCGTTCCAATCGACCTGGGACTCGACAGCGATACGGTGGTGCTCGAACTATTCGGCACAGGAATCCGCGGCCGCAGCGCACTCGCTGGAGTCACCTGCAAAATCGGATCGAGCACGCTGGCAGTCGCCTACGCAGGCCCACAAACCGTTTTCGTCGGCCTAGATCAAGTAAACGTCACTCTGCCAAAATCCCTGCGCGGCGCCGGCGCGCAGACTGTCTTGCTGACCGTGGACGGCCAAACAGCCAACGCAGTCAGCCTGACATTCAAGTAAATACCGCTTGCTAACGCGCGCGGCTCGGAATCGAGCCGTGACCTTCTTCCGAGCCGCGACCGTGAGGGAGCGGTTGTTCAGCCTTGCAATCTAACTATGATGGTAGTAGCATGAATGTGACCGATAGTCAGCTCACGAC
>DATDHK010000089.1:0-15442 GCA_036521635.1 Bryobacteraceae bacterium
GGTCGAGGTCGACGCCGAGCGCCCCTTCGCCGGTCGGGCCGGCCACCAGTTGATGCGCTGGTTGACCCGGGCCGGCTTCGATGACGAGGCGGACGTGCGCGCGCGGGTGTGGATCACCCGCCGATTGTAGTAGCGCCCATCGCCGCCAACCACCCGCGTCTCGCCGCCAAAGTCCGCGGATCCGGCGCGAATCGCGTCGAAGACAGACTGCACGAAATTTTCCAGATAGTTGGGCTGCATGAACTCGCGAGTCTTCTTGCGCAGCCCGGAAGTTCCTGGCCGTTGATCGGGGAATGGCGCGGTGCGGACTTGCATCAGACCAGCCGCGTTTGAATCTCGATTTTGGATGTGAGAGTCCTGTGAACCGGACACCGGTTCGAGATCTCGAGCAGCTTCCCGCGCTGGTCGTCCGTGAGCGTTCCGGTAAGCTCAATATTGCGCTCGATCCGGTCCAGCATTCCTTCCTTCGTTTCGCAGTCGGCACAATCGGCGGCATGCACTTTGGAATGACGCAGACGAACCGTCACCTCTCGCAGTGGCCAGCTCTTCCTTCGCGCATACATGGCCACCGTCATCGAGGTGCAGGAACCCAATGCGGCAAGCAGCAAATCGTAAGGCGAGAGTCCTGTATCCGTACCGCCGGATTCCACCGGCTCATCAGCGGGAATCCTATGCGATCCCGCAACAATCTCCTGCGCGAATCCGCGGGCATCGCCTCGAACCAAAACCTCCGCCATTATCCCCTCCACCGCCTACCGTAACAATGTCGGTAGTGCGGAGTCTACCTTTGAGGGACCATATCTATGTGCCGCGGCGTTTGGAGGCTCTGTAAGCAGACCATCTCCCGATGGATCGATCACGAGGGCCCGCGTCACGGAGCCGCGCTCGCGTTTTACGCTCTGTTGTCGCTGGCGCCTCTGGTCATTCTGGTAGTGGCCGGCCTCTCCACCATTTTCGGCAAGAAAGCCGTTCAGGACGAGCTGATCTACGATGTAACTCTGTTGATGGACAAGACCGCCGCAACCACTATCAAAGGTTTGCTCGCCATCGCACGCAAGCCGCCGCACGGATTAATGTCGAGCCTCCTTGGCGCCTTGACGCTGTTGTTCGGCGCGTCCGCCGTTTTCAGCGAGCTGACGGATACGCTGAACAAAATGTGGGGCGGCGTGCCAAAATACACCGGACTGCACGGCCTCCTCCGCGACAGGGTTCTCTCGTTCGTGCTGGTGGCCGGGGCTGGACTTTTAATCGCGGTTTCGATGGTGGCCTCAGCTACCGTAACGGCAGTCCACAGTATGTTCGGCAGCATGGCCCCGGCGCCGATGTTGATTCTGGAAGTGTTGAACTTCTTTATCTCTCTTGGAGCCACTACGTTCTTGTTCGCCATCATCTTCCGCTTCGTGCCGAACGTAACCCTGCCGTGGCGGACAGTGGCTATTGGAGCCGCTGTGAGCGCTCTCCTTTTTGTGACCGGGAAAGCGATCCTGGGCGCGTATCTTAATTGGGCGGGCATTGGATCCGCCTATGGGGCAGCGGGATCGTTGGTGGCAGTGCTGGTTTGGGTTTACTACTCCGCCCAGATTTTCTATCTGGGAGCGGAATTCACCTGCGTGTGCGGACAGGTAAAAAACTCCTCGCCGGTCCAAGAGAACCGTTCCGCAACTCCTTCTTTTGACGACAAGATGTGGATCGGTCGTTCAACTGCTCAGTAACTGGCAGGGGTGCAATTGTGACCAAAAAGAGTAACCTGTTCCTGGCTTCGGCGACGCTTGCTTTCACATTAGGAGCCAGTGCGGAGGCGGCTCCGACTGGCAACGCCGATCAACCGCGTTACGTCCAGGTAGCCACGCGCACAACATATCGCCATCACTATGTAGTGAAGCGCCGCAGCAAGAAAAAATCGGCGGCGATCATCGGTGGCAGCGCAGCCGGCGGCGCGGCAATTGGAGCGCTAGCGGGCGGCGGCAAAGGTGCGGCCATTGGCGCGATAGCGGGCGGCGGAGCCGGTTTCATTTACGACCGGAAAACCCACAAGAAAGTAGTCCGCCAATATTAGATTGTGGGGCAGGTTGGTAACCTGCCGGCCGATTGAAAATCGGCCTGTTCGGGTGAATCTCCTGATAGCAATCGCCGATTTGACATCGGCGGCAGGTTGCCAAACCTGCCCTACATCCCCAGCAGATTGGGTTCGAATTTCGAGTAGCCCCGTTCTTCCGCCCAAATATTTAGCGCCACTGTAGCCAGCTCGTCCACCACCGGCACGGCATGCCCATCCTTTGTAAGGTCGACCGACTTCAGATAAGTCTGACAAGTATCGCAGGCGTCTACTCGCACATGAGCGATCTGGTCGGCTAGATAGACCGGCAGCTTGTCCTTATTCTCTTCGCCGCAGTTCGGACAAATCACACGGCGGTATTGCCACTCGGTTCCGCAGAGCGAGCAAAGCAGCCAGCGTTTGGCCCCATCGCCTTCGCCGCGCAATACGCCAACCACCGGCCGGGCGTTGCAGAATGGACACCTCGGGTCTGCCGCTTTGCCCGGAATATCCCCGCGCGAAGCCAAATATTCGGCGTACGGCTGCAGCAGCACGTGAGCATAGAATCGACCGGCGGGGTCGTTCGCAAGATCGCCTTCCCAACATGCCAGCAGTACCTCTTCCTGCCGGGCGGGCGTCTCGAGATTCACACCGCTTTTGCAAGCCAAATCCAGCAGCGCAGGAAAGTATCGGACTAAGACACGAACATCGGTTTCAGACTTCGCGTGCAAATCTTCCGAAACGGATTTTTGCAACAGCGCGAGTTCACGATAGAAGGTCAGGATCTCGCGCGCAGCGGGATAAACTTCGGCAAGCTCCGTAGCGCGGGCGATCCTGCGATCCAGGCCCCACTTCATTTCTCCGGATCCAGATCGCCCCCGGTTACGCGGATGTACCACAAGCGATGATGCATCTTGGCCCACGCTCTCGAAACATAGCCCACCGTCATGGCCGTCATGCTTCCGGGAACGAAGAAAATGCCCATGTAGACGTGGATGACGAAACCGCCGATGGTGAGCAGCGCCGCGACCTCATGAATCACGACCATCATCGCCCGCACCCACGCTACACGGAAAGAAATGTACTCGGGAAACCAGATAAAGACGCCCGACAAAAGCAGAACCAGGGCGCCGTAGAACATCAGCCAATAGAAAAGTTTCTGCCCGGCGTTGAAGCGCTCTTGCAGCGGAAGAAGTTCATCCTCGTTTTTGGCGTAATGCTCCACCCGGCGGAGCCAGCGCTTGTCAGTTTCGGTGATATCCATGTCGCGCCGCCAGAGGTCGTGCATCCAGACAGCGCCTGCCAGGAATAGCAGCCCGATGATGGGATGCCAGTAGCGCGAAGTAGGTCCACCGCCCAGCACCAGCGCGATCCAATAAAGATGCGGCGTATAGAGGGCCAACCCGGTGAGCAGACAGTAGCTGTACGTCAGCGACGTCACCCAGTGGCAGACGCGTTCAGTAAAAGTGTAGCGCTGAATATATCCGGGCGGAATCTTTTCGGGAGCGCTCATTCCGGCTCGGCCTTCTTCGGACCAAAGCGGACATAGTGCCCAGCCGCCGCCAGAATTCCCGCCGCGATCGTCAGATTCCCCAGCCACTTCAGCGGTCCTTTCCACATGCGAACCAGCAATGGAACGCGCGGATTCTTCGGCAATCCGCCATACAATTCCGGATGCTCGATATCGTGCAGCACGTAGATCACATGCGTGCCGCCGACGCCGGCAGGATCGTATACGCCCGCATTCTTATGCGACGTGTGCTCGCGTAGTTGCTTGGCGCGGTTCTGGGCCAAGTCCGTCATGTCGTCTTTGCTGCCGAAGTGCAGACAGCCGGTGGGGCAGGCCTTGATGCAAGCCGGTTCCAATCCCGCGCCCACGCGATCCGAACATAGCGTGCACTTGTGAACTTTCTTGGTTTCGGAATTGAACTTCGGAATATTGAACGGACAGCCTGTCACGCAGTACTGGCAACCGATGCAGTGCTCCTGATTGAAATCCACGATGCCGTTGGCGTACTGTACGATGGCGCCATCGGCGGGACACGCGCGCAGGCAGCCTGGATCGGCGCAGTGCATGCAGCCGTCCTTGCGCATCAGCCAACTGAGTGTGCCGTCCTCGGCGACGTGTTCGTTGAAGCGGATCAGATTGTAGTAATTCCACGCCAGGTCCGGCATTGTCTGATAGGTGTTGTCGAAAACAGTTTCGCGGAATGGATAGCCGTTCCATTCGAGACACGCCACTTCACACGCTTTGCAACCGATGCAGGTGGTGACGTCGATCACCTTGCAAACACCGTAATCGCGCGATGCATCGCGCCCCGGCACTGGACCAGCGTGCCCCGAAATTGCCTTGATCTCAAGCGTTCCGTTGCTCACTACTTTTCCTTAAGCCTTTTCGAGTTTCACCAGGAATCCTTTGAACTCCGGCGTGTATGCGTTCGGATCCGTCACCGTGGGCGAAAGCAGATTCACGATGGTGCGCGCATTTTTGCCATTGTCTTCCTGGATACCGCGGTAACCCTGATGGATCGGAATTCCGATCTGATAAACTTTCTTCCCGTCGATGGTCATCGGTTTGATGCGGCGCGTGACCATGGCTTTGGCGATGTAGGTGGCGCCGCGCGCGCTCGAAACCTTCACTTTGTCGCCGCCAGCGATTCCAATCTCGCCGGCCAATTCCACCGGGATCTCAACGAACATTTCCGGAACAAGCTGGACGTTCATGGGATTGTTTTTGGTCCAGTAGTGATAATGTTCCGTCAGCCGGTAAGTGGTGCACACCACCGTGAATCCCTGCTCCGGCGTTCCGTATTTGTCTGCGTCCGACTGATATTTCTTTACCACTGGATTGGTGGATTGTTGCGGATGCAGCGGATTTGCAATGGGGCTTTCGATAGGCTCGTAGTGCTCTGGAAATGGACCCTCCGCCATTCCGCCCAACGGAACAAAAAGCCGCCCAACGCCTTCGGGATTCATGATGAACGGCCCCATGTGATCCTTCGGCGCGGAGTCAGCTTTGAAATCCGGAACGTCGTTGCCGGCCCATTTTTTCTGCGCTTCATTCCACCACACTTGCCGGCGAGCCGGGTCCCAGGGCTTGCCGTCCGGATCGCAGGACGCGCGGTTGTACATCACGCGCCGATTCATGGGCCAGGACCACGCCCAGTTCGGATAGATGCCTAGCCCGGACGGATCGTCCGTGCCACGGCGCTGCATCAGCGGGCCAGCTTCGGTCCACGAACCGCACCAAATCCAGTTTCCGCAGGCAGTAGAGCCGTCATCGCGCAACCATGAGAATCCCGGCAGTTGTTGGCCGGCCTTCATGGTCTGCTGCGTAGCTTTGTCTTCGACATCCGCAAGAGCGCGGCCGTTCAATTCCTGGGCGACTTCCGACAGCGACGGATTTTGCGGTGTCGTATAGTTCCACGACAGATTCAAAATCGGGTCGGGGAATGCGCCGCCTTCTTTCTTATAAAGCTCACGCACCTTCAGGAAAATCCGTGCGAGAATTTCCTGATCGAGTTTTGCGTCGCCGGGCGGCGGAAGGGCTGCCCACTTCCATTGCAGCCATCGCGCCGAGTTCACGAAGGTGCCGTCTTTCTCGGCGAATCCCGCGCCGGGCAGACGATACACTTCGGTCTTGATGTTTTTCATCTCGTCGGCGGTGATGCCCGGCGATTTCCAAAACTCGCTGGTTTCGTCAGGATAGATTTCGCAGACGGCGAGCCAATCCGCCTTCTTCAGCGCATCGATGTTCTTCCGTGAATTGGGTCCGATGGCGACGCCGTTCATGCCGAAGGCCAGCACACCTTTGACCTTGCCTTGATACATGTCATCCCAGATGTGCGCCCAGGAATATTCGCGATCCACTTTGGGTAAATAGGAAAAGGCCCAATCGTTCTCTTTGCTGGCGGCATCGCCGTACATCGACTTGAGCAACGACACTGCGAATCTGGAAGTGTTGCCCCAATAGTTGTAAGAGTCCCACTCCTTGGGCTTGGCGGACTTGGGCGTGATGCGGGTCATCCATGCGCTGAAATCGTTGTCCGTGGGATTCGGAACTTTGAGATAGCCGGGCAGGTTGTCGAAGATGCCCGCGACATCGGTTGCGCCTTGAATGTTGGAGTGCCCGCGCAACGCATTCACGCCGCCGCCGGCGCGGCCGACGTTGCCCAACACGAGTTGCAAGATCGCAGCCGTCCGAATAATCTGCGAACCCGAAGTATGCTGCGTCCAGCCCACCGCATAGATAATAGTGCCGGCCTTCTGCATGTCGCCGTCCTTGCGGATGGACGTGAACATGTCGGCCGCTTTCGAGAATTGATCCTTCGGAATTCCGGTGATGCGCTCCACCATCTCCGGCGTATAGCGCGAATACTGTTTTTTCAAAAGTTGATAGACGCAGCGCGGATGTTCGAGCGTGAGATCGTAAGCGACGTTGGGGGGCAGGGAAGCCGGCATCGATGCCGAGCCGCCGCCACTCTCTTCATAGTTCCAGGTCGACTTATCGTAGCTCTGCGTCCCGCTATTGAATCCCGAGTAAAGCCCGTCCTCAGGCAGCTTGAATCCATCTTTCACGATGAAAGCCGCGTTGGTGTAGTTCACCAAATACTCTTTTGCGATCCGCTGATTTTCAATCGCATAACGAACCACGCCGCCAAGAAATGCGATGTCCGCGCCGGCCCGGATCTGCAGGAACATGTCGGCCACGGCGGCGGTGCGCGTGAAGCGCGGATCCACCACAATCATCTTCGCGTTGCGCTGCCGCTTGGCTTCGATCGGCCATTTAAATCCGCACGGATGATTCTCAGCCGGATTGCCGCCCATGATCAACATCATGTCGGTGTTCTTGATGTCGATCCAGCCATTCGTCATGGCCCCTCGTCCAAAAGTAGGTCCCAAACTTGAGACCGTTGGACCGTGTCAAACCCTGGCCTGGTTTTCAATGAAGCACACGCCCAGGCTGCGCATTGTCTTGACGGCGAGATAATTGAACTCGTTTGTGTCGGTGCAGCCGCCGTTCCATGCAATGTTCTCGCAGCGATTGACTGTGCGGCCCTGAGTGTCCGTAGCGACGAAGTTTGCATCGCGCGTGGTCTTGATGTGGCGCGCGATTTCGTTGTAGGCCTGATCCCAACCGATGTCCTCCCAACGGTCGGATCCCGGACGGCGGACCTGCGGCTTCAGCAGCCGCCGATCGTTGAGAATATCCTGCATCAACGACGAACCCTTGGGGCAAAGCGTGCCGCGATTAATGGGATGATCGGGATCGCCCTCGACGTGCACCACCTGGGGCGTCACGTTCTTGGCTTTGTCGCCGATGGTGTGGATGATGACGCCACAACTCACCGAGCAATAGGGGCAGGTGGAACGCGTTTCGGTAGTCCGGGCGATCTTGAGTTCGCGCGACTCGGCGTATGCCTTTTTCAAATCGAAGCCGAGCACCGAGGCAACCACAGCGCCAGTGCCAACCTTCAAGAAACTCCTACGCGTCGGGTTCATGAGCGACCTCCATGGTCCGTGAGCGTATATGTTCCCGGCCGAAAAAATTATACAACAGTGAGAGGGGAGTGCCGCAATCGCTGATCTATTGCAACATTAACGGCTGTTCGCAAAAATGCAACCGAGGGAATTTTAACGGGCGGCCTTGCAAGGTAAGCCGTGATGTAGTACTGTTTCGCGTGTATGAAGAGAATTTTCTGCTTGTTGACGGCCACGTGCCTCCTAGCCGGATTTGCCGCAATAGTCGCGCAAACGCCAAAACGTCCGCGGATCAATAGGGCGATCGAACTGTTGGCCGAGGGCCAGCCTGTCTATTACACTGGTTCACACTCGGGCACAGCGGGCACTTTGGAGCAAGGCGTGAAAGACGCCCAAACTTACGCCGACTACATAAGCTACGACATGGAGCATGCTCCGTTCGACGTGAAAGGGCTTGCGGAATACATGCGCGGGTTGGCGAAGGGCGGTCCCACGAAAAGCGGGCATCGCACGCCGGCCGTCATCGTCAACGTGCCCGTTAACGGCCTCGATGAAGCGTCTGTCCGAGCCAACGCTTGGATGTTCCAGCAGGTACTTGCCACCGGCGTTCACGGCGTTCTTCTGACGCATGCGGATGATCCCGGCGCGGTGCGGGCCTTCGTGGAAGCTATCCGATTTCCCATTCACAAACAGGGTGTGAGTGAGAATGGGCTGAAAGAAGGACGCAGAGGCGTGCATGGAGTACCGACGGCGGCCGCGATCTGGGGCGTCTCGCAGGACGAGTATCTGCGAAAGGCCGATGCCTGGCCGCTCAATCCTGACGGCGAACTGCTGCTGGGCCTCAAATTGGAAGACAAGTACGCTCTGGCCAACGCGGATAAAAACTTAAAGGTTCCAGGCATTGCCTTCGCGGAGTGGGGTCCCGGTGACATGGCGCTTTCGCTTGGCGTCGTCGGAATGGGCGGAGGAGCGGTGAATGATCCCCGGATGAAGGACGCGCGGTCCACTATTCTTTCCGCATGCAAGGCGAACCATAAATTCTTCCTGAATTCGATGACCCCCAAGGACGTGATCGAGATGATTCAGGAAGGCGTGATGATCGGGCCGGCGAGCGCAGAGGCTGCGGAGATCGGCCGCAAATTTACGAAGCGGCAGATGCCTTGGTAGTGCACTCTTCGGCTTCGTTTCTCAAGCTGTCTGCCCCATTATTGGCGGGCCTGTAGAGGGTCTACAGTGGCGCTTTCCAGGCCAGATCGGCACACGTTCAAGCCGAAATAGTAAGACTATGGCAATGTCGAAAGGGAAGCGGAGATTCCGGTCGCCCGCTTTGCAGTACACCTACGAGTTATGCCGGTCATGACCCAAAACTCGTGGAACAGTACGAAGAAGAGGTCATCAATGCCGATCTTGCCCGTAAAGTTTATGACCTGAGGACCAAAGCGGGCTTGAGCCAGCGTGAACTAGCAAAGAGAATTGGCGCTACCGCATCTGTAATCTGCCGCCTTGAGGATGCCGATTACGAAGGGCACTCGTTGTCCAATGCTGAAGCGCATCGCGGAGGCTCTCGACAAGCGCATTGAGATTCGGTTTCTTCCCGCGAAGCGGTTGCGAACGGCGTAAGCGTTCAGTTCGACCGTGAATTCAATGTGCGGTTCACATGGTCAGGGTCACGTGCAATGAGCGTGAGATAGGCGCGCGTGGGTTGATCGGGTTCCGCGCGGCCCTGCTCCCAGTCTCGCAGGGCGCCAAGCGGGATGTGATAGCGGGCGGCAAATTCCTCTTGTGTCAGTTCCAAGGCCCGGCGGATGATTTTCGCCTGCGGCGTCCTTTTCATCCGCTTGAGATCGGTTACGGTTAGGGGTTGCGCATCACGATCCGCGCGTGCGGCCTGTTCGATATCACGAATGCTCATCGCCTTAGGCGTTTTGGCGGAAGTAGTCGTCTTGCTCATGTTGCGTTACCCTACGACTTGAGATGAGCAGAATGCGATCCTCTCGTTTGGTGCGCTCGATTGGTTTCGTGCCATTCAAATTCCAATTTCAGGATACTACGGGATATCAGTAGCTACGCCAAGGATTTTCGCAGCCGCAAGAACATGACCGCCGCGATCAGTTGCGCCGCGATTCCGAATAGCACCAGCGCCGGCAGGGAATGGTCGTAGAGCAACCCCATGGTTGCGCTTCCGAAAAACCACAGTACCCCGAAGACGCCGTTGAATGCGCCGAAAGCGCTGCCCCGTTTGTTCATCGATACCAACTTCGCGATGCCGGAGCGCAAGCAGGCATCCTGCGCACCCAACCCGATGGCCCAGCAGCCGACGCTCGCGATGGCGGCATTGGCGCCGCCCAGAAAGCCGAGCGGCAACGCCAGCAACGAGATCAAAATACCGAACGAAAGCACTACGATGCCGTAACGATCGTAGAGCCGTCCGAACACGACAGCCGCCAATCCGTTCACACCCATTGCGCCCGCATAGAACAACGGGATGGTGGCCGGCCTGACCAGCGCGGTCTTTTGGAAATGATAGGCGAGCAGAGGAAAATCTATGTAGCCGAGAGCCAGCACGCCCGCCGCGGCAACGTAGATCCAGAAGATTCGCGGAAGACGCTTTTGAGTTTGAGGCGGAGGCGGCGCACCTTTATTTGGTCGAACGAAACGCGCCGCCAGCAAGGCCACGAAGGCGCCGGCCGCAGGGATGACCAGCCACAAAAACGCCGGTCCAAAGTGATTCGATCGCGCCACGGCCGCCGCCATCATCAGCGGACCCAGCACCGCTCCAGTCTGGTCAAAGGCGGCATGCAAACCGAATCCCCAGCCGTGCCCGACCACTTCGGTGGCTTCTGAAAGCAGCACGTCGCGTGCAGGCCCGCGCAGGCTTTTACCGGTCCGCTCGGCCACCACCAGCAGCGCCGCCGTCTGCCAGTTTCCGGCGAACGCGAGCGCCGGCACTACCAGCAAATTCAGCACGTACCCGAAAATGGTAATGGACCAATAGGCGCGCGTGCGATCCGCAAACCTCCCGGAAAAAAATCGCAGACTGGCCGCGATCATTTCGCCCAGGCCGGCAATCAGTCCCACCTCGGTCGCGCTCGCGCCCAGGTCTTTCAGGAACGGCCCGACAATGCTGTAGGCGCCCTCATAGGTCGCATCCGCGAAAAGGCTCACGAAGCCGAGGCAGACGATGAAGCGGATCGCCGACGCCCGTTCCTGCTTTGACCCGGTCAAGCGCGTCCTTCGGTTAAGGTCTCGACAACTGAAAGCAAGCCAAGAATCAGCAACAGGCCGACGCCGCCGTAGCGCAGGACTTTTGGTGGGATTCGCTGGCTGATCCACCGGCGAACTCCCGCGCCAATCGAGGCGGCCAGCGCTCCCTTGGTAGCCATGGCGCTGACCGCTCCCAACCAAACCACCAGCGGCGCGGAGTATTTCGCAGCCAACGCCGCCGCCGTCACCTGCCCGACGTCGCCCCATTCCGAAAAGAAAATCGCTGCAAAGGACACCATGGCCGCCTTGGAAGCGGGGTGTTCTTTTTTTGTTTCCGGTCCAGTCGTCGGTTTGCGCCAGAGCGCGTACGCCACTCCTAGAAAGCTGGCGGCGGTTACGGCCGCGACTAGCAGAGGCGGCAACGTGGAAATGGCTTTGCCCACCAATACCGCGACTCCCATTTTTGCCATGAAGGCCACCACCATCCCGCACATGATCGGGATCGTGCGATAGCGCGTGGCGAGAACTCCGGTGGTGTAAAGCAGCTTGTCGCCGACGATCTCCGCGACAAAAACGGCGCCATAGGTTAGGAAGAAGAGCGGAACTATCCCGTGCAAGTTTTCCTCACGGCAATGACGTTGGCGATTACGTGTAGAGTTACGTGGGGCGGCATCGGTTTTGTAACCGTGAGTAACAAGAATGTGAAACGCGTCCAGTTTTATTATTGTCCAAAATTTGTGCGGAAGCACCGCCACGTTCACGTTTCTGGCTTCGGACCCCAACGGGTGGCCGATCTGAGTTCTGTGGCCATCGTCGTCAATTTTTCTCCACAACCAAGCTTCACTAGTCCTTGGCAATTGTAGTAAGATTGATCGGCTTGGACGAAGTATGCCAAACACATGTAGGCGATTCCTCTTAACGCGTGACGATTTCTATCCGGATCCGGATTCCATCCGAAAAATGGCCCGGTCGATGAAGTACCAAGCAAGCGAGGATGTCACCGGCTACATGACCGACGAGGCGTACCACGCCGATGGTGTCCGCCAGCGGCTGCAGCAAATACTGGGTGCGAAGATCAACCATTGGGATGTCGATCCACCCGAGGGGAATGGGATTTTTTACGGTGGGTTCTCACACGGAACGCACAAGGAAGTTCCAGGAGTACACTTCGATGAGCCGGCGGATCATATCACTGTAGTGATCTATTTGACGCCCGGTCTGCCGTTCGATTATGGCACGTCGATGTGGCAACACAAATCCACTGGACTACTGAACGGTCCGACACGGGCCGATGCGCGCCGCTTAAACATGCCGCTGGCGAAACTCATAAAGCGCATTGAGGGGGATACCACACGCAGGGACCGTTGGATCGAAGTGGACCGCGTCGGCTACCGCTACAATCGCATGGTGGCGTACGCCAGCGGCATGCTGCATTCCGCCACGCGGCACTACGGCGGCAATCTGGTGGAGGGCCGGCTGTACCAGACATTCCGATTTGGCGTGAATTGGTCCACCTTTCGCGTTTACGGCTGATAGTTTGCCGTAAACCGGCTGTTATCCACGCGACATTTTGAATCGCCGGCCGAGCGGCTAGAATCTAGGACAGCATGAAGATCGGCATCACTTGCTATCCCACCTACGGGGGCAGCGGAATTGTGGCCACCGAGTTGGGACTGGAACTCGCCAACCGCGGCCACGAGGTGCATTTTATTTCCTACGCGAATCCTATCCGCCTGGATCATGGCATACCGCGCATCCATTATCACGAGGTGGAAGTATCCACTTACCCTCTCTTCCAATATCCGCCGTACTGTCTGGCGCTCGCTTCGCGCATGGTCGAAGTGGCCGAAAACCACGACCTGGATGTTCTGCACGTACACTATGCCATTCCCCATTCCATCGCGGCCCTGCTGGCCCAACAAATGATGGCGCCGCGGCGCCGCCTGCCGTTCATCACCACGCTGCACGGCACCGACATTACGCTGGTTGGACTGGACCGCTCTTACTTTCCGATCACCAAATTCTCCATCGAGAAATCGAACGGCATCACCAGCATCAGTGAGAATCTGCGCCGCGACACTTACGGCATCTTCGGCATCGACAACGAAATCCGCGTGATTCACAATTTTGTGAACGTTGAAACATATCAGCCCGCCGATCGCCCGAACGGCGAAAAGAAGCTGATGCATATCTCGAATTTCCGGCCGGTGAAGCGCGTGCTGGATTGCATCCGCATCCTGGAGCTGGTTCTGCGTCAGACGCCGGCGCATTTGTATATGGTGGGCGACGGACCGGACCGGCAAGTGGCCCGCAGTCTGGCGCGCCAGCTCGGCCTGGAGCCGCACGTCACGTTCATGGGCAAGCAAGATCACGTGGAGCGTATTTTTCCGGAAATGCACGTGCTTTTAATGCCGAGTGAGATGGAGTCGTTTGGCTTGGCCGCGCTGGAGGGGATGGCGTGCGGAGTGCCTCCGGTGGCCACGCGCGTGGGCGGAGTTCCGGAGCTGATTACGTCTGGAACTGATGGCTTTCTCGAAGCCGTGGGCGATATTGCCGCGCAGGCAGGCCGCGTAGTTGAACTGCTCACCGATGGCGAACTGCATCGGAAAATGGCCGAGGCCGCTCGCCGGACCGCGGTGGAGCGGTTCGCCAGTTCAGCTATTATTCCGCAATATGAGGCTTATTACCGGAAAGTTTTAGAGATAGCGTGATAGAGGCCTAAAATTAATACGGAGAAAAATTCATGCAATCGAGCCAAACCGTTCCAACCTCGAAAAAGATGCTTTGGGCCGGACGTATCGTTAGCGCCCTTGTGGCACTGTTCCTGTTCGCCGACAGCGTCATGAAACTGCTGAAAGCGGCGCCCGTGCTGGAGGCGCAGACCCGGCTAGGATGGCCGGAAAGTCTGACCCTCGCCCTCGGCATCACTCTGCTTGCCTGCACTCTGGCATATGCGATTCCCAGTACCTCCATTCTTGGCGCCATCTTGATGACGGCCTATCTCGGCGGCGCAACTGCGGCGCACGTGCGCGTCGGCGAACCATTCTATTTTCCGATCGTCTTCGGCGTGCTGGTCTGGGCCGGCCTTTACATGCGCGACGGCCGGCTACGCGCGCTCGTTCCTCTTGATGGAAGCAAATCATGAAAGAAATCACCGCCTATTTGAACTTTGATGGAAACTGCCGCGAAGCAATGACATTCTACAAAAAGTGTTTTGGGGCCGAGCTATATCTCAAGCCTTTCTCCGAAGCACCGTTCGATTCTCCTCCGGATGCCAAAGAAAAGATCATGCATGCCACTCTGACGAAGGGGCATACGCTTTTGATGGCATCGGACACGATGCCCGGCATGAACTTCCAGCAAGGCAACAATTTCGCCCTGAACATTAGCTGTGAAAGCCTTCAGGAAATTGAGGGCCTTTTTGCCGCACTCGGCGAACAGGGCGAGGTCGCAATGCCACTTCAGGAGACGTTCTGGGCCGCTCGTTTTGGAGTGTTGAAGGATCAGTTTGGCATTAGTTGGATATTCAACTTCGAGAAGCCGAATCAGGGCTAGATCATGTGAATAACGCGGAGAAATCGCGCGCGGAAACGATCCGCGTGGCATGGTGACGCTTAAGGGCCAGAAGCCCGCTTTTGTCGCCCGTGACTAAATAGTCGGCTTTGCCCGCTTCGGAAAGGGCAAGTATAAAATCATCGGTAGGATCGGGAGAGCGTTCGACGCGCGGCAGGCGGCCGATGATCTCGGTCAATTCCTTTAGCGCGTTGACGAGGCGGCCGGCCTTGTAGGGCTTGATGCGCGCGGCGATGGTGGGCTTATGCAGCGTAGCTTTCAGTTCATCGATCTGTTCAGTGCAGGTTAGGAGCGTAAAGTGTCCCTTTTGCCAGGCTAAATAGATCGCAGCCGGATGCCCCACTTGAATCAGGAGAGCGGAAACCAGAATATTCGTGTCGAGCACCACGCGCATCAGACTCTGCCGGTCTTCGCCTTGGCGTGACGTTCTGCACGGACCTCACGAACCGTATTGTCGATGAGCGTCTCAAGCTCGGCAGGATCGGTGCTGGCATTATGGGCCTTGATGTCCTGAACGGTGCGATGAAAAAGATGGGAGCGGACAGCCTGCTCAATGAATTTCGAGAGGTCGCCCTTTTTCATACCGTGCGAGCCCAGAAAGGTGCGCAGCGTGAGATCCGTCTCCTTCGAGACCTTGATGTTCCAGCGGACTGCTTCTTCTTGCATATTTTACCCACAGGTAGGTAGATAAACACCTATACACCTAACTATAGATCGGAATGACTTAAGCTGTCACCGCCCGTGAATGTAATCCCCCACGCGCCGCATCCACGCCAGTTCCTCTTCATTCATCGGACCGAGATCGAGAGCTCGCAGGGCGTCGGCCGCTTGCGCTTCATTGGCCGGGCCCGTCATGCACACATTGATGGCGGGATTCGAAAGAACGAATCGGTAGCAGTCGGTTGCGGTGGGCACTCGCTCGCCCGGCGGGATTCGTTTGGGATCCAGCAATTGCTTCCAGCTCGTCGCGGTAAAGGCCACCAGGCCCACTGAATTGGTATTGGAAGCGAGCTGCGGAAATACCTCGCGTTCCGCGCCCTTATGCACGGCGTTGTAACGCACATGCACGATTCCAAAATCCGGATCGGCCGCCAACTCCGAAACCAACGGCCGGTGATGCGTGGAGATGGCGATGTGGCGGATGAGGCC
>DATDHK010000090.1:0-2845 GCA_036521635.1 Bryobacteraceae bacterium
TTTTTTGAAAAGAAGCGATGAGGTTTAGGGCAGCAGGAATAAAGTGCTGCGGGGGAAGGCATACTTTCGGCCTAGTTCGTCAACTACGTTGACCTGCGCTGTGTACGATCCGGCGTTGAGCTTCGCTAGTGGAACCTGGAATTGCATTGGCAGCACGTTGGGACGGTTCGCCGCCAAGCGCGTCAGTTGAATCGGATTGGATTCGAACGCTTTTCGCGCGCCTTGATACAGGGCCAGCTCGGCCGTGACGTTGGGAAGTTTTTGATCGGGATCGACGGCCGCGTCGTAGACTTCCAGGTACACATACAAATTTTGGTTTTTCCGAAAGACTCGAGTGACGCTGGGCACCAACTTCGTGCCATCCTGCACCAGCGGATGATTTGCCGTCTCTTTCTTATTCTTGTCCGCCGCCCCGACCGCGGCCGACATCGGTTCGCGTTGGGATGACCAGATTACCGAACTGAGCCGTAGGGTTTTGGTTTCCAGCGCGAGATCCGGCACGTCAAATTTTGTTTCAAACGTGCCCATTTTGCCATTCAGATTTTCACGCGCCAGAAACCGCAGCGTGTAGGCGCCAGGCGGAAGAGTAAGGCCGGTGTCGTACTGGAAGCTGCGGCGCCCTAGTTGCGAAACAGTGGCTTCGTCGAGCTTCACCGTGATTCCGTCGCGTACGGCGGTGACTAATCTGCCAGCCTTGTCGCGAACCTGGCCGATGAAATCCAGATCCACCGATTCGCGATTGCCTTTCTTCACCAGGCTGATGGACGATCCGGGAATCTTCACGGAAATCGGCACAAAGTAGCGATCCTTGCCGATGCGGAAATGATCGATCTCCAGCGCCATCGGCAGTTCGCTGACCGGATCGCCCAGCATCAGCGCGTCCTGAAGTTGCCGCTCTTTGTCCGAAGAATTGAATTTCGCGAACACCTTGTCGGCGTAGTAGCCGTCGCGATGTTCCAGCTTCACCAGCAGCTTTTTGTCATTCAACTTGATGTCGATGCGCCGGTATTTTCCGTCCTTCGCGCCATTGCTGCTGTAGAAGCCGATGATGTAATAGCTGTTGATATCCTTCTGGGCTTGTGTGATGCCGAGGCTGAGATCGTTGTTGTCGAGCAGCGCCTTGCCGCCCGTGTCGGCAGCCAGGGAAACCAGGGTTTCCTGCTGATTGTTGCGGCTGTCCACGCGTCCGCGCTGATGGCTGCCGGTGAACACGCCGGTTCCTCGCGGCGAAGCGACACTGGCGTTGCCGGACGGCGCTTCGGCAACTAGTCCAGTGGCGTCGACCGGATAGAATGCGACATTAGCCCGCACGGCGGCGTTAACGGTTGCGCGCAGTTGCGACTGGTTTTCTACGCCAGTTTTTGGGATGCCACTTGAGAAATAAATGAGCGCTTTCTTTTCGGGGAAGGCGGCCAGACGATGCGCGGCGGATTCCAGCGCGGCTAATTTTTGATCGGTATTGAAGATGTTGAATTCTGTTTCGTCGGCCACAAACCCGCCAGTATCGTCGCCCTCGTCCGCGACGCCGGTGTCGCCCACCCCAGCCATTTCGCTGGCTGCGCCGACTTGGAATTTCTTGATATCGGAAATCAGCCGCTCGCGGTCATCGGTGAAATCTTCCACCGTTTTCAGGGACGCGCCGTAGATCATGATCGACACCAAGTCCGACGACGTCATCTGGGTTTGGAGAAACTTGATAGCGGCGTCTTGGGAGCGGATTTGATCGTCGGGTTGCATCGAGGAAAAGTCGAAGAATAGAGTCATGAGGCGGCGATCTTGAAATCTGATCGGGGATTTGGCGGGTTCCACAGGAGGCTTAGGGCCGGGTTTTGGCGCAGGCGGCGCGTTGCGAATGATCAGTGTTTTTGGTTGATCGGCAAGAGCCGGCAGAAGCTCGCCTTCCAGTTTTTGCAGCTCGAAGACGGAGATGACCTGGGGCTTGCCGTCTTCCGAAATTGTGAAATCTTCTTTTTTTAGATTGGTGACGATCTTGCCGGATTTGTCGCGGGCATAGACGTCGATGATCACCAGGTTTGTTTCGGAGCTGAATTTTGCCAGCGTGCCTTCGTCGGATGGAGGCTTGGGCGGGGTCTTCTCCTGGGCGAATAATACCAGCGCAATTGTGAGGCAGGTTGGTAACCTGCCCCACAAGAAGTTTGAGAAAAGTTTGCATTCTAGAACCTGAACCGCATCGTTACCGACATGCTGCGCATGGCCCCCGCCGCCAGGGGCAGCCCGTAGTTGGTGGAATTCAACGTGGTTCCGAAAGTCGAAATGTTCACGTGATTCAATATGTTGTTGGCGTCGAATCGAAATTCCAGGTTGCGGCGCTCTCCCAATCCGAAGCCTCGCCCGAACGACGCGTTTAGAGTCACGGACCCTGGGCCAGGAATCGTGTTGCGCCCGGCGTCGCCGAATTGGCCGGCCAGCGGAAGGATGAATGCCGCGGTATTGAAAAAGCCCGCGCCCGCGGTGATCGGCAATCCTGTTGCATCGGGACGCGTCGTGCCGTTGGCGCCAGTACCCGCCGAGTCCGATAAATTCCCCGCAACCCTGGGACTAAACGGCGAGCCCGTCTGCGCGTGAATCCCGCCATTCAGCGTCCAATCCTCAAGCAGCTTGGTCGCCAGCACGCGATGAGAAAGCCAACGGCTGTTATGGCCGAATGGCGACGTGACCACATAGTTCGCACTCAGCACATGACGGTGATCGAAGTTCGATAAGCTGCGCTCGGCGCGGATGTCTTGATCGTTCTGCGCAAGCCCGCCCCCGAACGTAGCGGCGTCGTCGATCGATTTTGAAAAAACATAATCGATGTTGAACGAAGCGCCACGGCTGAAGCGGC
>DATDHK010000091.1:0-3317 GCA_036521635.1 Bryobacteraceae bacterium
ATCTTATTCTTCCCGCAGCACTACTGCGGGATCGGTACGGCTCGCGCGCCACGCCGGCAGCAGGCTCGCCAGCACCGATCCGAGAGCTAGAACAAGTGCGCTGCCGGCATAACTGAACCAGTCCGACGCCGGCGTTTCGAACAAGAAACTGGCTACAACCGTTCGCAGCGCGAAGGCGCCCGCAATTCCGATTACCAGGCCCACCGCCGTCAGGCGCAACGCATGGCCAATGAACTGGCGAACCACCGCCGATGCGCCCGCGCCCAGCGCCATGCGCAACCCGATCTCGCGCGTTCGCGTTTGCACCAGGAAGGAGCAGACCGCATACAGGCCCGTTAACGCCAGCGCCAGCGCTATAGCCGAGAACATGGCCAACAAAATCGTACGGAAGCGGGCCGGCGCGACACTCTCCGCTACCGCGTCCTGCATGTTGGTGAAGCGCACCACAGCCTCGGGCATCAGGCCGGACGCGCTTTTGCGAAGAGCGTCCAGCAGCGGCGCGGCCGGTCCTTGCGCGCGCACCGTCAGATACAATTGACCGGACCATTTCAGGTATTGCAGGTATGGCAGAAAGAGCTGCGGACCCGCGGGCTGCGCCAACTGCCGGACATCGCCGGTCACGCCGACGATGGTAGTTGGATCGCCTCGATCCAATCCAATGTGAAAGCGGGCGCCGAGAGGGTTCTCGCCGTTTGGAAAGAACGTCCGCACGAATGCCGCATTGACAATGGCCACCTCCGGCGCCGCCCGGTTGTCTTGCGGCGTGAACTCGCGGCCCGCAAGGACCGGTACTCCCAGGGTGTGAAAGTAGCCGGGACCGGCAATATGCCAATCCGCATTCAGCCGCGCCGATTCGGACGGAGCCAGCTTCGGCCTGCCCTCGAAAAGCACCCAGCCCCACCGGCCCGCGGCTTGGGCCGGTAAGTCGTCGTGCCAGGCAGCCGCTGAAACCCCCGGCAAGCTCAGCGCCCGATCTCGCAACTGCTCGTAGAATTCGGCTCTGCGAACTCCAGCTTCATCCACCAGCGCGCTAAGGTCGCACTCCATTACCGCCAGGTTTTCGGTTCTAAAACCCGGGTCCACCGACGCGAGCCGTGAAAAGCTTCGCAACAGGAGTCCGGCGCCGACCAACAGCAGAACGGAAAATGCTACTTCGGCTATCAGCAATCCCGATCGCAGTTTGTCGCTACCGCCGGCCGTCGTGCGCGATGACGCTGTAACCAGAGCCTCCTGCACGCCGGATCGCCAGACGCGCCACGCGGGAAAAACTCCGGTAACCATTCCGCAGGCAATGCTCGCGAGCACCGCAAAGCCAACGACGGTTTGATCCAGGCCGGTGTCGGCAAGGCGCGGAATGGGGAACGGGTTCGCTGCAATCAGCGAGCCGCGCAGCCAGACGGCCAGCAACAATCCGAGCGATCCGCCCGCCGCTGAAATCAACAGACTCTCTGAAAGCACAACCGCGAAAAGATGCCGCGCGTGTGCGCCCAGCGCCATGCGGATGGCCAACTCGCGCCGGCGGTTCAGAGCGCGCGCCAGCAACAGATTGCTTACGTTGGCGCAGGCGATGAGAAGCACCAGCAACACCGCGCCGCCCAATGTATATAGCATGGAGCGGTAACTTCCCACCAGCCGCTTGCGAAGATCGACCAGCGTGTAGCCGCGATTTTTGTTTTCCGGATACTGCTGCTCCAGTCCCGCGGCGACAGAGGCCAGATTCGCCTTTCCCCGCTCCCGGGTGACGCCGGGTTTTAAACGTCCAACGATCCGGTAATTGAAGGCAGTTCGCGTGGAGCCATCATTCTCCGGGACCATTCCTACCCAGACGTCGGTATTGTCCGGAAACTTGACGCGATCCGGCATCACGCCGCGAATACTGTAAACCTTTCCCCAAAGTTGGATGCGGCGATTCAAGACATCCGGATCGCCACCCATGCGCGATTTCCAGAATCTCGCGCTGATGAGGGCGGCAGTCTCGTCATTGGCGTTCGAGAATAGCGATGCGCCGAGAATGGGCTGAAGTCCGATGGTCTCAACCCAACCGCGCGAGACGGAGGCGGCGTGTACCTGCTCGGCGTGGTTGCCGATCAATACCGGCGCCTTGTCGAACCAATAGGCTGCCATGCTGGTAAAGGCGGACGTACGGTCGCGAAGATCGCGAAAGTCGAGGCCGGGCGCCGTGTTGTTGGCCTTGCCGGTCTTCTTGTTGGTCGGTTGGATTTGAACTAACTGGCTCGGTTCGGGAAGATCCAGGGGCCGCAGGAGCACGGCGTTGACGACGAAGAAGGCGGTGGTGGTGAGTCCGATGCCGAGCGCCAATTCCAGAATGGCGAACAGGGCGAAGCCGGGGGTGCGCAGGAGGAAGCGATAGGCGTGGCGCAGGTTCATGGGTCATCGGCATGCATGGTGGGGGCCGTTGGAAGCGGTTGATCTATGTGGGCTGTGGTGGTGGGGCGCGTTCAGGTTTGCGAAAGCCTGTCCGGAAACGGACAAGGATTTGCTCCTGACGGCTCACCTCATATTCCATTGCGGCATAATGAGGGCATGGTGAAGTCGGTTGAAGGTGTCTACCGCAATGGCAAGGTAGAGCTAATGGAGCCAATAGCCGAGGCCGAGGGTTCACGCGTAATCGTGACATGGGTTCGGACAGCCGGTCTAATCGATCTTCGCGAGAGGGGAATCGACGAGTCTCAGGCAGCCGACCTGCGGCATCGGCTGGCCCCGTTTGCAGAAGACTGGGACCGTCCAGAAATGAACGCTTATGATGAATTGCCGCCGCGGTGACGTCGTTTTGGTATTGTTCCCGGACTCGAATTTGCGAACGTCAAAACGTAGGCCCGCTTTAGTTGTGCAAGCGGACCAACTCGGGACAGATCTTGCGCAGACGATCGTGGCCATGATCACCAGCAATGTGTCTCGCGGCGGACACCGGAGCAGAGTAGTTGTGCATGCCGCCAGTGAGAACGCGAAACGTTCAGGTCTGTTGATGGATTCGGTGATCATGACCGACAATCTCGCCACAGTCCTCGATTCGGAGATCGACCGGGTCATCGGGACATTCCCTGAGGTGAGCGAACTTGACGCGGCGTTGCGCTCGACTTTGGCTTTATAGCCACGTTGCTATTTCTACTTCTACCCCACGCCCCACCGCGCGCCGCGCGCTTCAGATATTGCCTGGGCCAACCTCCCGCGCATTCATGCTTGCGCAATGGCTATCCGGAGACGGACAAGTCGCGACGAACGCTGGTTAATGCACGACGCCTAGAGCTTGAGAGAATGTTCTGAGGAACCCGATAACGATTCAAATTCCAGATGAC
>DATDHK010000092.1:0-2197 GCA_036521635.1 Bryobacteraceae bacterium
AGCCAGTCCCTCTACGCCGTCTACGTAAATACCCAGGGCGCCCAAACGCCGTGACAATCGCGCCCGCGCGGTCACCTAGGCCTTTGTCGCGCTCCTGAACGCCGCGCTGGCTCATCCAGCAACGGTTAGCTTGCGGAAAGCCGCGGGACCTTTAGGTACTTGATATGGGGAGGGAGTCTTCTTGTACGTCTTTGTGAACCAAACGCGAAACAGCCAGAAAATCAGCAAAAGCAGTGGCAGGAAGGCCGGCACAAACCACACCTTCAATCCGCGTAAGGAGGCGGGAAATACTTTTTGCTGACCCAAGAAAAAGGACCCAGTGGCGATGAACCACGAAAAGGTCATGCGCCAAAGATGCCGAACGATTCGCTGTGAGCCGAAAAAAACGCCTCCGCGCAGCAGCAAACGAGAGTCACCGGCTGCAGACATTAACGTCACGAAAGCCCAGATAAAATACAACGCAGGAGGATATCCATATTTTGACCCCGTCGGGCTCTGCAGCGCTTCTACGCCAAAGGTCACCATGCCAACTCCGACGGCCAGTGCCACCAGAAGGCCGCCCCAATCGGAAAGGCCTGTTTCGCCATCTTTGCGCCGGGCGGCCGACCATGCCGTGGCAACCAGATAGAACGTTACAGTGCCGGCGAAAACATTGGTAATTTGACTTTCGACGTTCATGAACTGAAATTTCAGGAACGCCATAAGCGCCCCGGCACTGGCCATGCACAGCATGGAAATGAAAAATACGTTTCCGGACAGGCGATGCCCACGGGATCCTTTGCGGAAAAACATCGTCACGGCGCCAGACAGGATTCCTGTAATCCCACCGCTAACATGGAGAATCAATAAGGGCCAAATATGCATCGTCTCCTCCTTCGGTCCAATCGGTGCCGGCTGGCGAATCAGATCGGATCGCGATAGCGTCGCAGGCGAACCGCGCCGGCAAGAAATGTCGCGGCAACCGCAAAGCCGATCCACAGACCCGGGCTGATTAGAAGGGTGATCAGGAATGGAACCGGATTGAGATGGGGATCAATCGACATACTACTGAGCATGAACGCCGAAGCTTCCGGGCCGCCCGTAAATCTGTTCTGCAACATGGCGCCAAAATACGCAGTATTGAAGGCAATCTTCTCGACGGCACCAATCGCCAGCAGTGGCAACGTGGCCCAAAGAAAAGGCGCGCGGCGCGCCCAGGCGGAGACCAGCAGCAGCCAGCAGTAGAATGGCGCATACCACAGCCCATGAAAGCCCACAAGGTGGTCGAACAGCCCTAACCACATCTGGAACAACGAGAAATGGCTCCAAAGCGTTGCGGCGCCGAGACCACTCCCCATCAGTACGGCAGTGCTCAGCAGCACCATAATCCCTTGCGTGACTACCGTGATCGCGAAGGTGAGCAGCGGGAGAAGCACCACCGGAATGCTGGCCTTCGCCAGCACGGCGGTGAGATCGGAAACCGGCAGCGACTTCCAGAACAGGATGCTGCGATCGCGGCGTTCGCCGTACAGTGCGTCCAGACAGTAGATAATCGCGACGATTATGAAAGTCCCCATCAGCAACATCTCAGCAAACTCGTACGGCTGCTGTATCGCCGCGTGCTGCTTGATCGGGTCAAGCGCCAACGCCGCGCGCATCTTTGCCGGCAGATGAATCGTGCCGATCAGGAATCCCACCAGAAAAAGCCCCGCGGCGGCCAGCGGCGCGACATAGATGTAGCGGCTCTCCCACAGTTCGCGCCGCACCGACCAGTAGAAGCGCTGAGACGCAGAAATGTCCGCCGGCGCGACGGCCTGCGACTCGACGGGAGACTCGGGCATGGCATTCGATTGCGTATTCATCGAGCCCCTCCTTGTGCCTGGCCGGCCTGATTGCCAATCACCGCAACGAACAAGTCCGCGATGCCTGGCGTGCGCACCTCGCCGAACGTTGCCAGCCGCTGACGATCAGCCCCATCGAACATCAGCACGCTGCCGCCAATCCCTTGGCGCTCATGCATGGGCTTCAATGCCCGTGCCGCGCCAAGTTGCTCGGGACGCACCATCACTTCCAGATAGCGGGACTCCAGCTCTTCCGTGCTGCGATCGAAGACGATGCGGCCGCGATCGATAAACATGAGATCGGTAAGTACGTGCTGGATCTCTTCCACCTGGTGGGTCGCCACTATGATGGTGCGGTTGCGATCGAAGTAGTCGTT
>DATDHK010000093.1:0-10132 GCA_036521635.1 Bryobacteraceae bacterium
CAGGCCGCCGGCCAGCTGGAAGATCACCGCCACCACTGAGCCCTTGTACGGCACCTGGCCCTCGATGCCCTCGGGCACCAGCTTGGCCGTGTTCGGATTGTTGGCGTTGTCTTCCTGGAAGTAGCGGTCGGCGCTGCCTTGAAAAGGCGAGCTCAAGCGCAGCATACGCGGCGGAATCATCGCGGGCGTATTCCTGTTCAGCGGTTATGTCCTGCAAACGTTCGGCTTGAAGTACACCTCCGCGTCCAAGACCGGATTCATCACCGGACTCTACATCCCGCTGGTGCCTTTGTTCAGCAGCCTGGTCTATAAGAAACTCCCGCGGCTCGCCGAAGTGATAGGCGTTACAACCGCATTTATTGGAATGGCGCTGATGAGCATCCAGGAAGACATATTCACGATTGGCCGGGGCGACGCGCTGGTGGGCTGTTGCGCGGTGGTGTATGCGTTTCACATTTTGGTGCTGGGACGATTCGCCGGGTCGGCGAATTCGGGAATTCTGGCGATGACGCAAATCGCCACCGGCGCGGCGATCGGCGCCGGCACATTCTGGTGGGCGGAGCCTGTCCATATTCAATGGACCAGCCGTGTTTGGATCGCGCTGGCGGTCACCGGCCTGCTGGCCACCGCGCTCGCATTCGGGGTACAAACCTGGGCGCAACGCTACAGCAGCCCAACGCGCACGGCGCTGATATTTTCACTCGAGCCAGTCTTCGCGTGGGCGACGTCGTATTTGGTTGCCGGTGAAGTGCTTTCCCGGCGGGGAATCGTGGGGGCGATTTTGATTCTGGCGGGCATTCTTTTGGTGGAACTGCGAAGGGAGCCAAAATGAGGGATGTTGTTAGCCTCTTGAGGTCAGATGTGGCGCGACTAAAAAGGTGAAAACCGCTTCCCATGGTCGCGGCTCGGAATCGACACTTAGCGTTCATACGGCATACGAGGCGACCGTCGACACGGTTACCGATCCCCAAATCCCGAGCTATTATAAAGTAAGATCCGATTTCTTAATAAAAGGGGCGAACGAGGCATCATGCACTGGCTTCAAAGAATGCGGCAACAGAAATTGCTGTCCTTATCTCTTCTACTAGTCACACTCACGATCGGCATCGTCATCGGCACCCTCATGAACACCGGCGTGCATGCCGCCAAAGCCCAGGCCATCGCGCACGACGCCGCTCCGTTAGTAATCCCCAATGCCGTGCAGGTCGGCAACGAGTTCACCAAACTGGCCAAGCGTCTCGAGCCTTCCGTTGTCTATATCACCGCCGACTACACACCTAAGGCCGCCGACGCTCAGCGCAAACATGGCACGGAAACTCCAAATGGCGACGGCGACGACAAAATGGATCTCTTCAAACGCTTCTTCCATAGCGATCCGTCCGTCGAACCACCGTCCAGGGCCTTCCGTCAGGAACAGTCCGGCACCGGTTTCATCGTCGACCGCAACGGCTATATCATCACCAATCACCACGTGGTTTCCAAGGTAGACCGGATTAAAGTAAAGCTGCACACCGGCGACGCGGCCGAGTATCGCGCCAAGGTCGTCGGCTTCGATCCGGAGACGGACCTGGCCGTTCTGAAAATCGATCCCAAGACGGAATTGATCCCCGTCACCATCGGAAATTCGGAAGCGGTGCAGGTGGGCGACTGGGCGGTGGCCATCGGTTCGCCTTTTGGTCTGGAAGCTTCGGTGACCGCGGGCATCGTCAGCGCCCTGGGGCGCAACATCGGCACTTTGCAATTACAACGTTTCATCCAAACGGACGCAGCTATCAATCCCGGCAACAGCGGCGGGCCGCTGCTGAATATTCGCGGCGAAGTGGTAGGCATCAACACCATGATCGCCACCCGGAACGGTGGCTACCAGGGAATCGGATTCGCGCTGCCGATCAACATGGTGGTTCGGGTTTACAACGATATCATTCGGATCGGCAGAGTGTCGCGCGGATCCATCGGCGTGGAATGGTACCCGGGAGACAAGCCGGAATTGTTCAAAGCGCTCGGCACCAACCAAGGCGTCATGGTGAGCAAAGTCAAAGAGGGCGGGCCGGCGGAGAAGGCCGGCGTCAAAGTGGAAGACATCATCGTGGCCTTGAACCACAAGCCGGTGAAGGACGGCGAGGACCTGGTATTCCGCGTCTCGGAAACACCGGTGGGTCAAGCCGTGAATTTGACCATCGATCGCGATGGCAAGCGCAGGGATCTCAAGCTCACCATCATGGATCGCGCCGAGGTCTTCAAGGACCGGCCGGAATTCGCCGAATCGCGGCGCGAGGCCGAGGAGCCCAAGGGTGAACAATCGCCCTACAAATTCGGCGTCAAGCTGCATGCCCTGACCGATAGCGAACGCGCCGCCATGGGCATCGAAACCAAAGCGGGACTGATTGTCAAGAGCGTCGACTCCAGTTCCTTCGCCGAGGACATCGGCGTGTTTGAAAAAGACGTGATTTTGGCCATCAATCGCCAGGCGGTCTCAAGCGTCGACGACGTCATCCGCATTCAGACAGCGCTGAAACCGGGCGACCCGGTGGCGTTCCGGCTGATGCGGGCCACGCCGGGCACGCGCGGCCATACGCCGCAGTGGACCACCCTTTTCGTGTCGGGCACATTGCCGATGCAGTAGGCGATCCTCTACAATCAATATTTAGAGACGGCTTTTCAGGCCTTGGGAACATCCGCGCCAATGACGCATCGCGAACAGGATATCTTGCATTCGATCGTGGAGTCCTATATCCAGACGGGCGAGCCGGTGGGCTCACAGACCGTCTCGCGGCATCGCAAGGATAACCTGAGCGCGGCCAGCATCCGCAACGTGATGGCAGACCTCTGCGATGGGGGCTACTTATCGCAGCCGCACACTTCGGCCGGGCGCATCCCCACTGAAAAGGCCTTCCGCAGTTACGTGCATTCGCTGGCGCGCGCGCGCCTGCTCATGGCTGAGTTGCAACGCCTGCGCAGCGAGCTGAGCCAGATGAGCACCATGGAAGCGCGGGTGGAACGCTCGTCGCAAATGCTGACGGAAATGACGCAGAGCGTGGGGATCACGGCGGCCATTCCGGCTTCGAGTCAAACGCTGGATCAGATCGAGCTGATCGGATTAGCCGACCATCGGGTGCTCATGATCGTGGTGACGCGCGACCGCGTGGTGCACAATCGGGTGGTTGCGCTGGACGAACTGGTTGCGCAGGACGATCTGCTATCCATACGCAACTACATCAACCGGAATTTTTCGGGCTGGAGCCTTTCTGAAATCCACTCCGATCTCAAGCGGCGGTTCGAAGAGCAAAGCGCGGCGTACGACGCGATGCTCAACAAGCTGACGCTGCTTTACTCCAAAGGCCTGCTGGACATCCAGCTCACGCCTGAAATTCACATGGAGGGCACCGGCAACCTGGTGGGATTGGATTTGCATCTGACGCGCGAAAAACTGCGCGAGTTATTTCACACGCTGGAAGAAAAAAAGCGAATCTTGCAGCTTCTGGACCGTTTCCTGGAACAGCCCGCCGGCGAGCTGGCCGTTCAAGTGGGGCTCGCGGACGCGCACCCCAGCCTGAGCGAGCTTTCACTCATCGGGGTATCGATTCCACTGGCGGGCGGCGTCTACGCCAAAATCGCGGTGCTGGGTCCGATGCGCATGAATTACGGAAAGGCGATGTCCGCGGTCTATCATGTAGGACAAGCCTTTCGGAGCCTGCCGGTATAATCGCCCGGCATTCCTAGACGCGTCGCGCGGGAAGCGTGCCTGTAAAATAAAAGATATGAATCCGAAAGAGCCCTTTGTCGAGACATCCGAAGAAAGCCCGACTCAGGCCGACGCCGCTACGGCATTGGAAACCGTCACCGCCGAGCGCGATCGTTTACTCGAAGAAAAAAACGAGCTGCTGGACCGGCTGTTGCGGCGGCAAGCCGAGTTCGATAATTTCCGCCGGCGCGCGGACCGGGAAAAAGGGGAAGTGATCGAGTATGCGAACAGCGAGAGCGTGGGCGCCATCGTCCCGATTCTCGACGATTTCGAGCGCGCCCTCAAAGTGGAAAATACCGGCTCGGAGTATTCGCGGGGAATGGAGCTGATCTACCAGCGGCTCTCCGACGCGCTAAAGAAGCTGGGTTTGGAGCCGATTAGTGCGAAGGGCCAGAAATTCAATCCGCATATTCATCATGCCGTGGACCGGGTGGAAACCGCCGACGCCGAAGAAGATACTATTCTGGATGAATACCAGCGAGGTTATAATTTCCGGGGACGGCTGTTGCGGCCGGCCATGGTAAAGGTAGCGGTTAAAGAGAAATGAACGTGACCAAGCGCGACTATTACGAAGTTTTAGGCGTGGCCCGCGAGGTGGATATTCCGGGGTTGAAGAGCGCCTACAAAAAGCTGGCGATGAAATACCATCCCGACCGGAATCCCGACGACCATGAATCCGAGGAGAAATTCAAGGAGGCGGCTGAGGCGTACAGCGTCCTGTGCGATCCGCAGAAGCGCGCCGCTTACGACCGGTACGGCTTTCAGGGCTTGCAGGGTCTTGGGGCAAATCAGGGCTTCGATCCAAACGCGTTCACCGATTTCAGCGACATATTGGGCGACCTGTTCGGTTTCGGCGACATGTTTGGCGGCGGCGGGAAGCGCGGCCGAAGCCGGTCGCAACGCGGCGAGGATCTGCGTTACGACCTGGAGATCAATCTGGAGGACGCCATCCGCGGCCTGAGCGTGGACATTCAGGTTCCGCGGCTCGACCTTTGTTCGCGCTGTGAGGGAACGGGAGCGGAAAAGCACGACGGCCTGGTCAGTTGTCCGATGTGCCATGGGCGCGGTGAAGTGATCTACCAGCAAAGTTTTTTGCAGATCCGCCGCACGTGCAACCAGTGCGGAGGGCGCGGCCAGATTGTCCGCCGTCCTTGCACGCAATGCCGCGGCGAGCGCTACGTGCGCACGGAACGGAAGCTGAAGGTCAACATTCCGGCCGGGGTCGACACGGGGACTCGCCTGCGCTTGACCAATGAGGGGCAGCCGGGGTCGAACAGCGGACCTTCAGGCGACCTTTATGTAGTGGTGAAAGTGAAAGAGCATCCGATCTTCGAGCGCCAGGGCGACGAGCTGCACTGCACCATTCCGATCAACATCGCTCAGGCGGCGCTGGGGACCGAAGTGGATCTGTTGACATTCGATGGATTGCAAAATGTCAAAGTTCCCGAGGGATCGCAGACCGGGGCGCGAATCCGTTTGCGGAATTTCGGCGTTCCAAGGCTGCAGGGCTCCGGCCGCGGCGACCTGTTCGTGCATATCGACGTGCGCGTTCCAAGCAAGCTGACGCGCGAGCAGCGGAAGATGTTCGAGCAGTTGCGCGAGACGCTGCCGGTGGAGAATGAGCCGCACGAGAAGAGCATTATCGATAAGGTGAAAGATTATTTCATGTAGAGGCGGGCGGATTCAGTCTGCCGGTTCGCTCCATCCAAGTTTTGAACATGTGCGTGAAGGACTGAATCTCGGGCGATCCCCACAGCTCTTCGACTGTGCATTTCATTTTCCGGCGCCAATTGGGGTACTCGGCCGTGCTGCCGGGAAGATTCTGCTGCTCGGTTTCCTTCAGCAGGTCTTCCTGATTCAGGACCATCAGCTTGGATGGGGTGGCTGCGAGCAGGCCGACTATGGCGTTGTGCAATTCGCCGGTGAGCTCGGGGACGTCGCCGGCGTCGCGCGGAAACCAATCCGGCAGGAGCTTCAGGCCGATTAGCAAATCAAGCATCCGCTGCTTTTCGAGGGTGCGCTCCTCGATCATCCTGTTGTAGGTGGCTTCTTCGGGCAGGAGCCCGGCATCGCGGCGAGCTTCAATGTCGCGTCCCAGCCAAAAACCGGCGAGCGTTGGGAGATCGTGCGTGGTAACGGACACCAGCGCGTCGCGAGGGTATTCCTGGGGCGGGTAAAACTGGCCGTCGGGAGTTTTTTCAAAATACAACAGGCGATAGCTGAGCACGCCGAACTTGTGCAGCGATTCGCGGATCTCGTCCGGCACCGTTCCCAGATCTTCGCCCACAACCAGCACCTTTTGCCGGACGCTTTCGAGCGCGAGAATGCGCAGCAGATCCTCGCTGCGGTCGCGCACGTAGGTTCCGTCCACCGCCTGCATGCCGTCCGGAATCCAGAAGAGCCGGAAGAAGCGCATCACGTGATCGATGCGAAGGGCGCCGCCGTGCCGGCAGTTTTTCCGGATCGATTCGGCGAAGAGACGGTAACCGTCCAAATAATGCCGTTGGGAGTTGGGCGGCGGAAAAGCCCAGTCTTGGCCCTTAGGCGAAAAGATGTCCGGCGGTGCGCCCACTCGTGCGCCATTGATGAAAAAGCCGCGGTGCGCCCAGAGGTCCGCGCCAAAACGATCGGTGGCGAGCGCGAGATCGTGATAGAGTCCTACGCGCATGCCGCGCCGGACTGCGTGCTCTTGCGCGGAGGCGAACTGAATGTCGAGCTGCCACTGGACGTATTTGTGAAACAGAACATCGCGCCAGTGGTCTTGAGCAAATTTTTGCGTCGCCGCGGACTCCGGGTCTTGATAGGGTTCGGGCCACGCCGGCCAATTCCAAACGTCCGGATGTTCTTTGTGAATCGCCTCATCCAGGGCGGAGTGAACGGCAAAGCGGTGCAGCAAATTACCTTCACGCTCGATGTATTCGCGAAACTGGAGGGCGCGTTGGGCGCTTCGCGTCCGCTCGCCCAGGTAGTTTTGAAACATCAGCCGCAGAAATTGAACTTTCAGCCCGTAGACGCGCTCGTATTCCACAAACTCGCTGGAGCGTAAGGCCTCGAGTTCGCTACGCACCGCCGGCGATTCGATCAGTTTTACCGCTTCCCCGGACGACTTGAAATCTTGCATCTGCTCCAGATCCAAATAAATCGGGTTGCGGTAGAAAACGGAGTTCGGCAAGTAGGGACTCGTATTGTATGGCTGGCGATTCGCAATGGCGTGCAGCGGGTTGAGCGAGATAAAACTGGCGCCTGCCTGGTCGACGGCCCAGTCGATCACGGCCTTGAGATCGGTGACGTCGCCGCATCCCCAATTGCGGGGCGAGCGGACGCCGTACAAACTGATGGCGATGCCCGCGGCGCGGCCGGGTTCCAACCACGGCGGCTGGTACGCGCGGCTCGGACAGACGATCAGATGGGTGGGTGCGGATTTTTCGCCCGCGATGCGTAGGACGAGTTGGTGATAGCCCAGAGGAATGCCGTCCGGAAGGCGAACGTGCTTGCGCACGAATCGCAGGCCGTGCAGCATGGCTTGCTGGCCGATGGGAATTTTGGATAGCGCGACCGGGATTTGCTTTGACTCTCCGTGCTCGAGCCGCAGTTCGATTGTGGCATCGTCATTGGCGCGCTCGAGGGCCAGCGAGATCGCGAGCTCATGCGGCTTCCGATCGCTTGTGAGGACAATCGTCGGGGCCAGGGGGCGCCGCCATTCATCTGCGTTGCGTTCTTGCAGAGCATGGTTCAGCGAGTGACCGGCCACTCCGTCCATTCCCAGCGATTCGAGTATCGCTTTCTCGACCTTCGGAGAAGCCCGATGCTGCTTGCCCCAAACATCCCAATATTCAGTTTCAATGCCCCAGGCTTGGGCGGCCGCGGTGAGCTCGGGGATGAGGTCCATGTGATAATAGGATCGTGGACGGAGATATTAAGTTTCAACCGAGTCTTCCGGCGAGCCTTTTCGCGCGCATCGACAACGAAGACTATGTGGACGGTTCCGAGGGTATTATCACCACCACGCTGGACAAGGCCATCAATTGGGGGCGCAAGAATTCCATTTGGCCGATGTCGTTCGGGCTGGCCTGTTGCGCGATCGAAATGATGTCGATGATCGGGTCGAGGTTTGACATTTCGCGCTTCGGCGCGGAAGTGATGCGCGGATCGCCGCGGCAATCGGACCTGATGATTATCGCCGGGCGTGTTTCGAACAAGATGGCGCCGGTGATCCGCCGGCTGTATGAGCAGATGCCGGAGCCGAAGTGGGTGATTTCGATGGGCGCTTGCGCAACTTCGACCGGCGTCTTCAGTAACTATGCGCTGATTCCGGTGAACCAGGTGATCCCGGTGGACGTTTACGTTCCCGGGTGCCCGCCGCGGCCGGAGCAGTTGATTTACGCCATCATGATGCTGCAAAAGAAGATCGAGAACGACAGCGGCGCCGTTAAGAGGACGCTGAATCTCGGCTGAGTCCTGCCCTGCTGCAATAGTTCAATTCAAGCTTGTCCGGAATTCGCCGATGAGCACAGACAAAGGCGTTCGTGCCTTTCGGAAAGATTTTGAGATGGATATTTCTATCAAGTCTGGTGGTTATTTGCCTCCGCAGGCTCCTCCGCGCGCGACGGTGGAGGCCGTTCAGCACAGGGAGGTCATTGAGGCCGCGAGGTCGATCAACGCGAGCGGGTACCTGGGTCAAAACCAAATCGTCTTCGTAATGGAACGTGGGACGCATCGCGCCATCATGCGGGTGGTGGACCGTGAAACCAATGAGGTATTGCTGCAATTGCCGCCCGAATATGTTCTGCGCCTGGCGCAAGAATTGAATGCCGGTTCGGCGCTAACAAACACGCACAGCGCCGATGAGTAATTCTAGAAAGGTCGAAAATCCCCACCCTTGCACAAACCGCAAGGATGGGGCACCCGCCAGAATTCCCTAAGGTTCTAGGCCCGCGACGGCAAGAACGGTCAATGCGACACGCTGCAGGCCGAGTTCCCTGCCCGCAGGGTCGTACCATTCTTCGAGTGTGTGAGCGCCGCCGCTTCGTCCGCCTGCTCCTAGCGAAATTGCCTCTATTCCCAAAGAGAGCGGGATATTGGCGTCGGTGGACGATCGCTCGCGGCGCGAACGGTTGCCAAGCTGGCTGTCGGCCGCCAACAGAGCGGTAAGGAGAGGCGAATTCTCGGGGAGCTCGCCCGCTGGTCTAACTCCCAAAACATTGATTTTCAAATTCAATGAATTTGCGCTGCCTGACATGCCGCGCTCTCGCGCTGCCAACATTTCTTCGTCAATGCCGGCCTTCACGGCGTCGCGCAAAAGACCTTCGAGCGCGGCGAGCTCGGGCTCCGATTCGGAGCGCAAATCCACTTTCATGTGCGCGCTGGACGGAATGGAATTTACAGAGGTGCCGCCCTCAATCTCGCCGATATTGAAACTGGTGCGCGGCGCTTCCGGAACGCGCGCCGTTACAAACCGCGCAATTCCCCGCCCCAGGGCGTGGATCGGATTCGGCGCTCCAAAGTCCGACCAGCTATGTCCGCCAGGCCCGACGACCGTGATTTCCACGCGCCGGGACGCCAGCGCCGCCGTCGTCACATATTCAGTGGCTGAGCCATCCAGGGCGAGAACATATTTCAAACGCTTTTTGTAGAAGTCCGCGACTGCGCGCATCCCGCGAAGATTTCCCTCGCCCTCTTCACCCACGTCCGCCACGAATAAAATCGTCTTGTTGGTTTTAATTTTTGCTTCGCGGAAGGCTTTCGAAAGGGCCACGAGCGCCGCGAGTCCCGTGCCGTTGTCCGAAATTCCCGGAGCGAGGAGTCTCCCGCCTTCGCGCTTCACGTGCACGTCGGTGCCCGCGGGAAACACGGTGTCGAGATGCGCCGTCAGCATGACGATATCCGGCGACGATCCAGGCCATTCGCCAATGACGTTTCCGATCTCATCCATCTCCACGCGCAAGCCCGCGGAGGCAAGCGCCTTCTTCATGTAGGCGGCTCGGACATTTTCCTGGAACGGCGGCGCGGGAATTTCCGTAATTCGGATTTGTTCTTCGGTCGTCGCGTTCGCGCTGTCGCGAAGAATTTCCATTACGCGGGCGACGCGCGGATCGGTTTGAAGATCCGATGCGGCGGCCTTTCGCGAAAAATTGTGAATAATTGAAGTCAATGCCACTCCCAGGGTAAATAGGGTGAGGAGACGTTTCACGGTTTACTCGACCGGGCCGGCATTTGCCTTCATCCGGATGGGCCGGGCGACCCCTGCCCAATTGCCGCAACGATTGAACAACTTCGGACCTCTCTAAAGATCGCGCCCACTAATACCGCAAGGTAAAGCTGTGAGGCATTTGCTTCGGATCGGGCTTGTAAAGCGTTTTGCAAAACTCGCAGCGGTAAATTTCCGTATCC
>DATDHK010000094.1:0-6782 GCA_036521635.1 Bryobacteraceae bacterium
AGCGCTGTCGTGGATCAGGTTGGGCTGTTGAGAAAACAGGAACTTTCTATTTGGCTAACAACCGGAACTTTCTACTTGGCCTTGACACAGGCGAAGTTCGGGGCGAGCGTCCCTATAGTGTTTGGAAAATCGCGATGCTGGTGGTGGTTGTGCTGTTGGTGTTGTGGGTGTTGAGTGTGTTTCTCAAGAGATGAGAAACGTCCGGGCAACCGCTCCCTCACGGTCGCGGCTCGGAATGATGCTGTAAACGGTTAGTGTCGATTCTGAGCCGCGACCGTCAGGAAGCGGTTTTCAGCAACGTCTCCGACGCGCGACTGGATGGTTCAACTCTTCGGCTGTGCAGCCGGAGCAGAATCCGATCCGAAATCTGCTGCCGAGTAGTAGTAATCTCGTGCTCCTTCGTGTCTTGAAACCAAGAAGCCGCCGAAGCTGCGCAGCCGTGAGAGCACGCGATCTCAGGCGCGTCCGCCGCGGCGTCGCTTCAATAGTAATCGGCGCAGCTCATGTAGTACCCGCACTTGCCGCATATCAGTTTGCACTTCAATTCCGTCAGGCGCGAATTGCAGCGCGGGCAAAAGAGCATTGGCTCATCGTCGCGTGAGCGTGCGGGTTGCTCGACGAATTCTCTATCTTCGGAATCCATATCAACGGAACTATTATGAGCCAAACGGGCGGGCAGAAGCGTCTGGTTATAATTAGGTTAACCCTATGAAGTCGAAGCTTGCTCTGCTTTTTTTTAGCACGCTGATCGCCGGCACGGCGCAGCGGAAGGAACTCGAACAGCCCGCCATGCATGCGGCGCGGGGAACCAGGGGAGGCGTCGCAGCCGGCAGCGAGTATGCCGCCGAAGCCGGCATGCGCATGTACTTTCATGGCGGAAACGCCGTGGACGCGGGCGTGGCAAGCATGTTCGCCGCTTCGGTCTCCGAATTCTCGCATTTCGGTTTGGGCGGCGAAGCGCCGATTTTGATCCGCACTAAAACCGGCAAAGTCTATTCGATCGCCGGAGTCGGTACGATGCCAAAGCTAGCAACCGCCGAACTTTTTCGTAATCGCAAGCTCAGGCAGGGGGAAATTATTCAAGTAGAGCCGGGCGGGTTCAAGGGCATCATTCCGGTTGCGGGAATCATGCCCGCCCTGGTGCCCGGCATGGTGGAAGCGGGACTGGTGGCGCTAAGAGATTTTGGCACCAAGTCATTTTCAGAAACGATTCAGCCGGCCATCGATCTGGCCGACGGTCTGGCAATCGACGAAACGCGGGCCGGTTCCATTGCACGCTCGCGGCGTTTCTTCGAGCTGTGGCCGGATTCGAAGAAAACGTTCATGCCGGATGGCCAGGTTCCCATGCCTGGCGAGCTTTTCCACCAGCCCAATCTGGCCAGAACCCTGCGCTCGATGGCTGCCGCCGAGAAGAAGGCGCTGGCCGCCGGAGCCAATAGATCCGCGGGCATCGATGCCGTCCGGGATTTTTTCTATCGCGGAGACATCGCGCACCGGATCGATGCTTTCATGAAGGCCAACGATGGCCTGTTGCGCTACGAAGACATGGCCGCGTTCAAGCTGCAGACCGAAGAGCCGGTGTCCACCGACTATCGCGGATTCAAGGTTTACAAGCCCGGTTTCTGGAGCCAAGGGCCCACCATGATCGAGGCGCTGAATATTCTGGAAGGCTTCGATCTGAAGGCGCTGGGAATCAATTCGGCCGAGTACATTCATAAGACCGTGGAGGCGCTAAAGCTGGCGTATGCCGACCGCGATACTTATTTCGGCGACCCCAGATTTGTCAACGTCCCAACCGATGTGTTGCTTTCGAAAACGTACGCGGCCCAACGCCGTAAATTGATCACCGAGAAAGCTTCGCTCGATTTCGTTCCCGGCACCATCAACGACAAGCGGGGCCGGCACCCCACGGAAATGGAAATCGCGCGCACGAAAATCGACGATGAGCTGATGGCCAGCGACACAACTTGCGTGGACGCGATCGACAAAGACGGAATGATATTTTCCGCGACGCCATCGGGGGCGTGGTTGCCATCGGTGATCGCGGGCGACACCGGCATTGCGCTCACCGAACGCGCACAACAGTTTCTATTGGTGCCCGACGCTCCCAATGAACTCGCGGGCGGCAAGCGGCCGCGGGTCACGCTCAGCCCGACCATCGTCACTCAGGATGGCAAGCCGTACATGGCGCTTTCCACACCCGGCGGAGACAATCAGGAACAGAGCTTGATCCAATTGCTGCTGGACGTGATCGAGTTCGGAATGAATGCGCAAGCCGCGACAGAAGCGCCGCGTTTCCAAACGCGCCACCTGATCTCGAGCTTCGATAATCATGCCTGGAATCGTGGCGATCTACTGCTCGACGAGCGAATCCCCGTGGTGACCATCGCCGATCTTGCGAGCCGCGGACACCACGTGGGAACTCGTTCGCGCTGGGCCAGCGGAGCGGCGCCGGTGATGGTTCGGGTATTGCACGATGGCGTGATCGAAGCGGGCGCGGATCCTTACGGGTATCGCGTCGCCCATGCTTACTGATGGCGGCTGCCCGGGCCACACATGGAGCCCCATTCCGCGCTATCCTCTTAGAAAGGGTAAGGAGGGCACGTGACACCTATTCTCAGTCCCGAGGAAAGCAAGGAATTCCTCAAGCGCGGTTTTTCCCGGCGGAACTTCGGTCGTATCGCGACCATGATCACGGCCGGCGCTGCTTTGCCGTTTTACAATGAACCGGCCCTGGCGCAGCTTTCCATGTCGAAGGGGCCGATACCACCCGATGCGGTGAAGATCGACGCCAACGAAAATCCCATGGGCCCTTGCGCGGAAGCCGCCGAGGCAATTCACAATATCGTCCAGAAGGGCGGACGCTACATGTATCCGCTGACCAACGAGCTGCGCGAAACTATGGCCGCCGTGGAAGGCGTGAAGCCGGAGTATGTGCGCGCGTTCGCCGGATCCAGCGCGCCGCTGCACCAGGCCGTGCTGGCGTTCTGTTCGCCCCAGAGAAGCTACATCGTCGCCGACCCAGGCTACGAAGCCGGCGGGAAAGCCGCGCAGTTCATCGGCGCCAAGGCGATCAACGTTCCGCTGACCAAGGACTACGCGCACGACGTGAAGGCCATGGCCAAAGCGGATACGAACGCCGGCCTGATTTATCTCTGCAATCCGAACAACCCGACCGGCTCACTCACCTCGCGCGAGGACATGGAGTGGCTGCTGGCCAACAAGCCCGCCGGCAGCATACTGATGGTGGACGAAGCTTACATCCATCTGGCCGGTGGCGCGTCGTCGATGGTCGATATGGCTGGCAAGGATAAAGAGATCATTGTCCTTCGGACCTTCTCCAAACTGTACGGAATGGCTGGGCTGCGCGCGGGCGCGGCGATCGGGCGTCCGGATTTGCTGGAGAAAATTATGCCCTATAGCGCGGGCGCATTGCCGGTGACGGCGATGGTGGGCGCGACGGCGAGCCTCAAGGTGAAGAGCCTGGTTCCAGAACGGCGCAAGATCATTCAGGACGTCCGCGAGGACGTGCTCTCGTTCCTCGACAAGAACAATTTCCACTACGTTCCTTCCGTGAGCAACAAGTTCATGGTGGACGTAAAGCGGCCGGGCCGCGAAGTGATCGACGCCATGATGAAGGAGAAGGTGTACATCGGCCGCGTGTGGCCATCCTGGCCGACGTACGTGCGCGTCTCGATTGGAACTCGCGAGGACATGGCGAAATTCAAGACCGCGTTCCTGAAGGTGATGGCGTAACTTTTCCCTCCGCTTGCTTACGCGCGCGGCTCGGAACCAATTCTACCGGGCCGCGGCTGCCACTTCATCAGGGTGGTTAAAAAGTTTAATCAAAAAACTCTTGTGTGATTTTCGATCGACGTGTTATCTTATTCAAGTCCCAGCTTTCTCATGAAAGGAGGCAGCTATTGGTATCGATCAGTGATGACTATCATCTTCAAGTGAACGAACTACCGACCCACGCCGGCTGCCTTCCAGTAGCCTCCGTCGTCCGTTAGTTTCTTCCAACACTCCAATTTTTAAGTGCGAGAGGTTTATTTTCTCGCGCCGATCGAGTAACTGAAGGTGCGGGTCGCCCGCCGCCGGTTATCGCCTCGACAAACGATGGCTAATCTAGCCACATTCCGGCGGCGCCCATTTATCCGCACCCAGATTTTTGCAAAGGAGGAACTCATGCGCTACTTACAAAACGTATTCAACACGCGAAAGACCCGGCAGTCCGCGCCGCTGGTGGATCGTCCGGAGCAGGCGCCGAACTCCGCCGGTGGATACCTCTGGCCTGTCGACAACTGGATGCGTCTGGAGCGTTTTCTGATCCTCGGCAGCGAGGGAGGGACGTACTACGTTTGTGAGCGTGAGCTGATCCTCGAGAACGCAATCGCGGTTCGCGAGTGCCTGAAGTCCGACGGAGTCCGTGTCGTGAGAATCGTCGAGGAGATCTCTGTCTCCGGGCGCGCTCCAAAAAACGATCCGGCGCTGTTCGTGCTCGCATTGGCGGCAAGTCCGAAATTCGCCGATGCGAAGACCAATGCAGCGGCATTGCAAGCGCTGCCGCGAGTGGCGCGCACGGGAACGCATCTATGCACGTTCGCCGCGTTGGTGGAGAATCTGCGCGGATGGGGGCGAGGCCTGCGGTCCGCCGTGGCCGATTGGTATGTGGCGAAACCGGCCGCGGAACTGGCATATCAGATGCTGAAATACCAGCGGCGCAACGGATGGTCGCATCGCGATCTCTTGCGCCTGTCGCATCCGCTGGCGCGCACTCCGGCGCACAACGCCCTGTTCCAATGGGCCGTGGATGGCGAGCCTGGACATCTAGCCTCGCCGGAAGTTTTGGATGGCGAGCTGCGCCAGGTATCCGCGTTTGAACTAGCCAGGAAAGCGGCCAGCGAAGACCAGGTTGTCCACCTCATTGAGGACTATCGCTTGACCCATGAAATGATTCCATCGCGGTGGAAAAACTCCCCGGCTGTTTGGGAGGCGCTGCTGGAATCCATGCCGTATAAAGCACTGGTGCGTAATCTCGGAAAGCTGACCGCGGCCGGTTTGCTTCGTCCGCAGAGCGCGGCCACGGCGCTGGTGGTGGCGCGGCTGATGGATCGCAAACGCGTGGCGAATTCCCGCATTCATCCCATCGCTTTGTTGGCTGCCCTGTCGATCTACAAGCAGGGCCGCGGCGAGAAGGGCGGCTTGCAGTGGATGCCGGTACCGAACATCATCGACGCTCTGGATGAAGCATTCTATCTGGCGTTCGACAATGTCGAGCCATCCGGAAAGCGCATGTATCTGGCGCTGGACGCGAGCGGCTCGATGCAGAATTCGGCCATTGCGGGAATGCCGTACATGACGTGTGCGATGGCGTCGGCCGCTCTGGCGATGACGTTCGTCAGAACCGAGCCGGAGTGCACGATCGCCGCATTCCACGACGAGATCGTTCCCGTGGACATCACGCGCAAGGACCGGGTGGACCGGGCTTGCGGAGCGATCGTGCGTCAGGCGCGCGGCACGGACGCGTCGCTGCCGATGCAGGACGCCCTGGAGCGGGGCCTTGCGGTGGATGCGTTCGTGATTGTCACCGACAACGAGACTTGGGCTGGAGATCAGCATCCGGTCCAGGCTCTGGACCGCTATCGCCGCGCCACTGGAATCGCCGCCAAGCTGGTGGTGATTGCGATGGCAGCGAACGGATACAGCATCGCGGACCCGAACGACGCGCTCCAGATGGATGTCGCCGGGTTCGACGCGAGTGTGCCCGAAGTGGTGGCGGGGTTTGTGAAGGGCCGTTCCTCGAAGTGAGGGGCGGCCTTTTTTGTGGGGCGCACGCCACTGCGATGACCATACGCAGTCAGTTGACCGCATATGGTTGCTTTCAGGGATTTCATTCCTCACACTTAGGGCCGGGATGAGGGCGTACGCCGAGCACCCTCAACGTTTCACCTTGTCGGCGTGGTACGTGCCTTGGCTAATAGGTCGCGACACCGCGCCCGGGGCGGTAGCAGAATCGCCGAGTGGAAGCAATTATCTGGGTCGAGATCACTGGCAAAGTGATCGGAGCGCCGATCGCAGCAAGGTAGGTATTAAGGCTGGCTCACACGTTTCGGAAACTGAGCCGGCTTAACTGAACTGGCGGAGGAAGAGGGATTCGAACCCCCGGAACCCGTAAAGGTTCAACGGTTTTCAAGACCGCCGGTTTCAACCACTCACCCATTCCTCCGTTCACTATCTTAGCTGTAATCCTCTATTAGCGCTTCTAACGGGTCGCTTTGCTCTGAACTATGCCGGCTCCTTGGAGGACGGAAGGAAGGCGGATTGGGAGTATACTGGCCCCCATGCCGGGGGCCAAATGGAAATGCTGGGTTCAGAAGAATGCCCATCGACCGCCGGCAAACGATAACCGATCCGCCTCGGGATTGCCTGATCCACCACCAGAATCTTGGAACGGCTGATGCGCGCCACTAGGAAGCGTAAAACCACTACCACTAGGAATCGTAAAGCCACCAAAAGCACCAGGGTGGGGAAAGTTAAGAATGCCAGGGTCGAAGCAGTGCGTCCAGGCGTCAAGCTGTCGCCGCTGGCGACTTTAGCTCTGGGAGTCGGGGCATACTTGCTGCTAGCGGTTGTAGTAGAGGCCGATGTGATTCGTATGCCAGGGGGTAATCCTGTTCTTCAGACAGCCCTGTTGACGCTGCTTGGTCTGGCCTTTGTCGCCGCCGCAGACGGTTTCCTGGCGGTGATCCGAACCACGTCCCCGCTGGAAATGTTGGGAT
>DATDHK010000095.1:0-5625 GCA_036521635.1 Bryobacteraceae bacterium
AACGTTTTGGTCCCATGAGTGCAATACCGTTTGAGGCACTCGTATAGTCACAAGAATGTTTTTCAGGCGATAGTTCCCGCTGACCGCGGAGCAAATTCGTACCAAACGAGTTAAGAATAGGCCAAACCGAGGACGCGAGTACTTGGATGGCTTCAGAAGAGGAGAGACAAAAAATGAGATTTTTAAACAAGGCTGTACTGCTGATCCTGGCGGTGTTAATTTCACTCCAGGCGCAGGACATCACCAAGGGCTCGATCGCCGGCGTCGTTCGCGACGCCAGCGGCGCCGTAGTCGCGGGCGCAACCGTCAAGCTGACATCGCCCTATGGGGACCGCTCTACAACCAGTAACAGCGTTGGCGAGTATAGCTTCCCCAATCTTGTAGTCGGAACCGGCTACAACCTTACAGTAGAGCAGCAGGGATTTGGTCCTGCGAAGGCGAACAACCTGGAGGTGAACGTAAACCGGCAGAACACGCACGATTTTGTTCTGCAAATCGGTTCGGCTGCCCAGACCGTGGAAGTGACCGCTGAAGGCGGCGCGACTATCGATTTGAGCACCACCACGATCGGCGCCGATATCAACGAATCGCTGTACAAGAACGTTCCGGTGGGCCGCAATATTTCGTCCGTGATCGCCATGGCGCCGGGCGTTACCGACGGCGTCGGCACGGGCGCCGCGAATCCTTCCATCAACGGCGCATCGGGCCTGGAAAACCAATACATCATCAATGGCGCGAACGTCACCGATCCCGGCTTTGGCGGATTCGGAACTTACAGCCGCGTCTTTGGCTCGCTCGGCAACGGCGTGAACTTCGACTTCGTACAAGAGGTCCAGGTCAAGTCCGGCGGCTTTGAAGCGCAATACGGCCAGGCTCTGGGCGGCGTCATCAACGTGCTCACCAAGAGCGGAAGCAACAATTATCACGGGACTTTCTACGCTTACTTCGCGCCACGCCGGTTCGAGGCCGAACGGCCCGACGTGAATCGGGTGGTTCAAAACGTCACGACCCGCATCGTCGCGGCCGGCAATTACGATTTCGGCGGCGATTTCGGCGGTTATATTTTCAAAGACAAACTGTTCTGGTACGGCGGCGTCAATCCGCAATTCGCCCACAGCTACCGCCAGGCGGCGGCGACCATTCCGTTGACTGGCGCGGCAACAGGTTTCGCAAATGCGAGCTTGGGTGTAATCGATGTTCCGACCCACACCTTGAATTACGTGGGCAAGGTCAATTGGAACATCAATTCGAAGCATCAAATTGAAGGCTCCGTGTTCGGCGATCCCAGCTCGATTCCGGTAGGTTTCACGCGCGTGAGCTCGCTCTCCTCGAGCGACACCCTGCGCCAGAGCGGCATCGATTACGGCTCCCGCACCTGGACCGGCCGCTACAACGGCGCATTGTCCCCCAAGATGATCGTCTCGGTGAACTACAGCAACTATTTCAACTCGTTCACCGAAAACCCGAAAGCCAACGGCATCCAGGTAACCGACAACACCGCGGTTCAGGAAAAGACCGGGTCGGCCAAGATCTTCAACGGCCTGGGTTTCATCGAGGGTAGTGAATCGCGCGTCAACGAGCTTGCCGCCGGCGGTACAAACTTCCTAACCTTTTTGGGCGGCCACACCTTCGATTACGGTTATCAATTCGAAGACGTGCAGTACGACGACAACCAGCGTTACACCGGCGCCGACTTCCAACTGCCCAACCTGCCTTCCTTCGGCGCAGCCGCGGGCAAGACTCAATTCGGCGCCACGGTCACCCGTGAGCATCAGGGTGGCGTTGTGACCAATCCGATTGTGTACCGCGTCACTCGCGGCAACTACTCGCCGCCGGCAACCTCCGTGCTCACCCGCTACCACTCTGGTTTCGTGCAAGACGCCTGGCAGCTTGGCCGCCGTCTCACCATCAAGCCCGGCATCCGCTTCGAGCAGCAGGCCGAAACCGGGACCGCGTTCCGCTATGTGTTCGCCCACAACTGGGCGCCGCGCATCGGCGTGATTTTCGATCCGAGCGGCAATCGCAAGACCAAGCTCTTCGCGAATTGGGGCCGTTTCTACGAAAAGATCCCGTTGGACATCGCCGTCCGCTCCTTCTCGTTTGAGTCCGGCATCCGCGGAAATCTGTACAAAGATCAGGGCGCGGGCGCATCACCCGACCTGTCCGCCGCCAACTTCATTGGCGGCAACCTGGCGCAATCGGGCGGTCCGGGCAATCTGACATTTGTCGCCGGCGGCACCAAGGCGGAATATCAGGATGAAGTGGTGGCCGGTTTCGAGCACGAGTTCAGCAACAGCTTCACCTTCAGCAGCCGTTTCGTCTACCGGCACATGCGCCGGATCATTGAGGATGTCTCGGGCATCAACGTTACCCAGAACAACGCCGGCGTGGTCCAGCAGTATGTGGTGGCCAACCCGAGCGCCAGCCTGGATATCTTCAAGAACGCCGTTCCTTGCGCCACGGGCACGAAGGGTTGCGATCCTACCACCGGCTTCACCGACATCGGCAGCAACCCGCTGGGATCGGATGGAGTTTCGGATGGTTTCCCGAATCCTTACCGTCTCTACAAAGCCATGGAGTTGATTGTCAGCAAGCGCTTCAGCACCAACTTCCAGGTTTACGCCAGCTATCGCCTCTCGAAGCTGTATGGCAATTTCGAAGGCAGCTTCCGCAATGACAACGGCCAGCAGGATCCGAACATCAGCTCGCTGTTCGACTTCACCAACAGCGACGGCCTGCTCGGATTCCAGGCTCTGCCCGGCGTGTTGCCGGCCAATCGCACGCATCAGTTCAAGGCTTTCAGCAACTATCAATGGCACAACTTCAACGTCGGCGCCGCCTGGGTGATCCAGTCCGGCACGCCGATCACGAAGTTCGGCGCTCACCCGGCCTACGACAACGCCGGTGAGATTCCGCTGGGCCCGCGCGGATCGGTTGGCAACACCGACCCGACGTTCCCGCTTGATCTGCACGCCGACTACACCTGGAAACTGGGTGAGAAGAAGTCCGTGAAGTTCATCGCCGACATGTTCAACGTGTTCAACCAGAAACGGGTGATTCGCGTGGACCAGTTCTTCCAACTGAATTCCACCACTCTGAACCCGGACTACCTGAAGCCCGACAATCAGGTGTTCTCGTATCCTTACCAGCGGCCGTTCAACGCCCGCCTGGCGATCCGGTTCGATTTCTAAGAGCGAACTGGCGACAATCCTTCGGGGGAGGTCTTCGGACCTCCCCTTTTTGCTTTGTAAGACAATAAAAGTAGCGTATGCTTCACAAGATTTTCTTTACCGGGCTCCTGGTGTGTTCTCTCCTGTCCGGCGCGCCTAAGAGGCCGCCGCTCGCTGAGAGATTCAAGACCTGGCTGAATCAAGACGTCGTTTACATCATCACCGATGAGGAGAAGAAAGAATTCCAAGCGCTGGACACCGACGAGGCGCGCGAAAAATACATCGAAAATTTCTGGGAGATTCGCAATCCAATGCGGAGCGCCACTCAGAATCCGTTCAAAGAGGAGCATTACCGGCGCATAGAATACGCCAACCAGCATTTTGGCCGGCAATCGAATACGCCCGGTTGGATGACCGATCAGGGACGCGCCTGGATTCTATTCGGCAAGCCCACGTCGCAACACGCCTTCACCGGATACGGGCAGATTTATCCGCTCGATTTGTGGTTCTACGAAAATAACAGCGGTCTTCCCTCGCTGCCGCCGTTCTACTACATTCTCTTCTACATTCCGGACGACATCGGCGAGTACAAGTTCTACCGCCCGTACGTGGACGGCCCCCTAAAGCTGGTTCGCGGCGCCCGCTTCAATACCAATCGCGATGTGTACAAGTTTTTGCAGCCGCTGGGAGGCGACGTCGCGCACTCGTCTTTGTCGCTGCTGCCCAACGATCCGATCGACACGCAGGATTTTCAGCCGGACATGTCCAGCGACATGCTGGTGAACAGGATCAAGAATTTCGCGAACGACCCCTTCAACGTCAGGCGCATTCGCGAGCTGCGTTCGCTGCGCGCCAAGGTCAGCTCCGTTTTTTTGGTGACGCAGAACAAGCCGCTGGAGCTCGCCACAATGGTGCTGGCCGACCCCACCGGGAAATATTGGTTGGATTACGAGGTGCTGGTGGACGACCTGAAGCTCGGCAAACTGGATGCGCCGCGAGAGCATCTCAACCTGAGCGTGGCCTACCGGTTGGCCACCGAAGCCGGCGATTTGATTTTGGAGGACACCGAGGATGCGGCTTATGCCGCTTTCGAGCAGGTGTCCAATGAAAAGAAATTCCAGCCGTTCACGGTTGCCGGCCGGCTTCCGGTGGAGCCGGGAAATTACAAGCTGACTGTCGCGATCTCGAATCGCGACGAGGGGAAAACCTACAGCGGCGAGCAGAAACTATCGGTGGGCGCGGCCCAGCAGTTGTCTATCGGGGGGCTGCTGCTGGTGAACTCCGTGGAGAAAGCCCTGCGGCCCGATGCGCTCACGCCCTTCCAATATTTCGGCGCGCAGTTTCACCCGTCCATACAACACATTTTCAATCCGCGAGATCCGCTAAGGCTGCTTTTTGAACTGAACGAATCGCCCGGCGCCTCGCAAGGCTATCAATTGGAGTACGTCATCGCCAGCCTGCACAACCGGGAGTCGCGCCGCAGCGTTGCCGACGATGTTTCGCACGCCGAGTTCAAGAATGGAACGCTGCTGAAGTCGAAGAGCTTGCCGCTGGCGGGCCTCGAAGCGGGCGACTATCGCATGGTTGTCAATCTGCGGACGGCCGGATCGACGGAGGTGGCGGCGTCGGCGAATCTGCCTATCAAAATCGAGGAAGCACCGACCGATCTTCCGTTCTACATTTTGGGACAAGCGCGAAACCTTGCCCGGCCGGGCGTAGTAGTTTATATGCGGGCGCTCGAAGCCATGGCGCAGAAAAACGAGCCGGCCGCGACTGATTTTTTCAAGCAGGCGCTCGACCAAAACCCGGCTAACGCGTTTGCAAGCCAGTATCTGATCCAGCTCTACTTCAGTCAACGACAATTCGCCCGGATCGCGGAGCTTTACAAACGGCTGGGGATCGATGCATTCAAATCATCACCCGTTACGCTGGCCCAGGTGTCGCTCAGCTTCTTGCAAACCGGCAACCCGACCCAGGCCCGCGACGTGCTGGTAGCGGCGATGAATTTCTTCCCCGACAATCCGGTCCTAATGGCTGCGGCGTCCAACCTTAAGCGCTGATGTGGGGCAGGATGGCATCCTGCCGCCGATTGAAAATCGGCCTGGTGATGGATCCGGAATTACTTACAGGCCGATTTTCAATCGGCGGCAGATTACCAATCTGCCCCACACGTGCGGAATTCGTACTGATGAATCTGGACGGCCGCGCCATTTTGATCCGCGCGCGCTACCCGGCCGCGCGCCATCAATTTCAGTCCGACTTTGCTATCGAGCTGCGCCGGCCAACTGATAGAGAGTTCCAGATATCGGCCGGAATTCAGGGAGCGATCCGTAGTGAACAGCACGCCATTGCTGCTCATGTTAATCGTCTTGCCAAGCCGGAAAGGCTCCGAGCTTTTTCGCTCCAGCACCCGGTAGCGAATTTCCCGATCCATCGGAAATCGATCCGCTGACCG
>DATDHK010000096.1:0-2073 GCA_036521635.1 Bryobacteraceae bacterium
ACTGGTGGCCGCTATCATCCAGGATGAGCGCACCGGAGACGTCTTGATGCTTGGCTTCATGAACCCGGAGTCGCTCGCGGAGACGCAACGCACCGGAGAAGTAGTCTTTTTCAGCCGCTCGCGAAACAAGCTCTGGAAGAAAGGCGAATCCAGCGGTCACGTTTTGCGCGTTCGCGAAATGCGCGTGGATTGCGACGCGGATGCCCTGCTCGTGCGCGTTGAGGCTGTAGGGCCGGGCGTTTGTCATGAGGGTTATCGGAGTTGTTTCTTCCGAAAGCTGGAGCCAAATGGAAGCGCCAAGGTCATCGCCGAGCGCACCTTTGCGCCGGAAAGAGTTTATGGATCGGAGAAAAGGTAATGAGCCTGCTGAAGCTGGGAATCCCTAAAGGGAGTCTGCAGGACGCCACGCTGGAGCTTTTTTCGCGAGCCGGGTGGAAGATCACGCTGGGTTCGCGAAGCTACGTTCCGGCGATTGACGACGCCGAAATTGAATGTTTGCTGGTGCGCGCTCAAGAGATGGCGCGCTACGTTGAGTCCGGCGCGCTGGATGCGGGGATCACTGGCCACGATTGGGTGGTGGAAACCGGCGCGGCGGTGGACGAATTGTCGGAGCTGATTTACGCCAAGCAGCGGCTGGCGCGCGTGCGCTGGGTGCTGGCGGTGCCGGAAGACTCCGCGATCCGAGAGCCGCGGCATCTGGAAGGAAAAGTGATCGCCACGGAGGTTGTGCACATCACGGAAAGTTACCTCGCCAGGCACGCTGTAAAAGCCCGCGTGGAGTTTTCCTGGGGCGCCACCGAGGTCAAGGTCCCGCAGCTTGCGGACGCGATTGTGGAAGTGACGGAGACCGGCTCGTCGCTACGGGCGAATCGCCTGCGGATCGTCGATACCGTGCTGGAATCGGCGACGGTCTTCATCATGAACCGTGCTGCCGCGGCGGACGCCTGGAAGCGAGAAAAGGCGGAGAATTTGATTTTGATGCTGCAGGGCGCGATCGCCGCCGCGAGCAAAGTTGGCCTTCTTCTCAACGTCCATCGGGATGATCTGCCCGCAGTTCTGGGCGTGCTTCCGGCGCTAAAGAAGCCGACGATTTCTGCTTTGAGCGATCCGGATTGGGTGGCGGTCAATACCATCATCGAAGAAGCAGTGGTGCGGCAGATTCTGCCAAAGTTGAAAGCCGCCAAGGCACAGGGGATCGTCGAGTATCCCTTGAACAAGATCGTGCTTTGATGCGCATCATAAAACTCACATCCACAGTCGAAAGAAAACTTTTGCAATCGCGGCGGCAGCACGATGCGGAAGCGCACAGGATTGCGGGTGAAATCATTCGCGATGTTCGCAGGCGCGGAGACGCAGCACTGTCCGCGTGGGTGAGAAAACTCGATGGCATCGATCTGCAACGCGAAGGTTTGTGGATTGGCGAAAACGAAATACGCGCCGCTCGCCAGCAGGTGAGCCGCGAGTTTCTTGGCGCGCTGGAGCACGCGGCCCGCAACGTCCGCCGCGTCGCCGAGCAGCAATCTCCGAAAACCTGGACGATGGAGGTTGAGCCGGGGATAAAGATTGGCCAGTTGGTGCGCCCGATCGACACCATCGGCTGCTACATCCCGGGCGGACGGTTCGCGCTCGTATCCACCTTGGTGATGACGGTGGTGCCCGCCAAAGTAGCCGGCGTCCGCAACATTCAGGTCGGCTGCCCGCGGCCGAACGCCTCCTTTCTTGCCGCAGCGAGCGTTCTCGGCGTCACGCGCATCGCCCGCATGGGCGGTGCGCAAGCCATCGCGGCTCTGGCCTATGGCACGAAGCGCGTGGAACGCGTCGAAAAAATCTTCGGCCCGGGCAATCGATTTGTCACTGCCGCCAAGCAACTCGTCAGCAGCGATTGCGCGATCGATCTGCCCGCGGGACCAACCGAGGCCATCGTCCTGGCCGCCAGTGGAAACCCGCGTTGGATCGCTGCGGACTTGCTTGCGCAGGCTGAACACGCTCCCGATGCCGCGAGCTATCTGGTGACGACATCAACAAGGCTGGCCCGGATGGTGCAAACGGAAGTGACGCGCCAACTTCACCAAT
>DATDHK010000097.1:0-16930 GCA_036521635.1 Bryobacteraceae bacterium
AGCGAATACTTCACCGCCAGATCTTCGGTGAGCGCCACGGCGCGGCCTTCGAAATCCGCTCTTACGCGATGCGCGGTCCGTTCGCGAATCTGCAATCCGTACGCTTTGCTGACGATTTGAAAATCGCGAAGCGCATGTGCCGATTGCAGGTCGAGCTTGATCCACAGATGACCCGCCGTTTGTGCCCGGTAGGCATCCGGACGCAGCGGCACGGCCAGCAGCGATTCGAATTGCTCCACCGGAATTTCTTCCTGATATTCGATCTCCAAGCGCTTAGTGCCATAGGCATGGATCGGCACGATTCGCGCGCTGAACACTGTGCCGCGAGTGGCTTCATCCACATCGCGCTCGCCTTGCTGCAACAGGCCAGGATCGATGGCCTGCATTTTCGCCTGCTGGTAAATCTCTTCGGCGCGGCGCCGCTCGAGAATCACACCGGGGATGCGCGTCACGTCGTCCCAAACCGCAAAATCGGAAACGATCGCGCGGCCGGGCAGCGCAAAAATGTAGTTGCCTTCCAGCACCGTGGCACGATGGTTCGCGAAGATCTGCCGCACGCCCACGCGGGCATGTCCGTTATCGATGTGAATATCGATGGACATTTCATCGAGCGAAAGCCACGCCGCATTCGGCTGTTTTTGATCGCCCGGCAACAACACTCCGGCGTCGCCCCACGCCAGGCGCGTGATTGCCAAGCCTGCTAAAAACAGAAATCTCATTGCCCCGCCAACTCTCTTTCCAATACGCGCACCAGTCCGTTGTCCGCGCCAACGTACAAATATCCGTTGCCGGCGGCGAGCGCCGTGACGTTCAACGATGGCAATCCCGAGGTATGGAAAATCCATCGCCCCGTGCCGCGATTGTAAATCGCCAGCCCATTCCCCAAAGTTCCAGCGTACACGGCGCGGTCGGTCGCGAGCATTGCGTTGGGATTGATCACCACCGGCGCTTTCCAATCCGCGAAAGTCGACCAGCGGCCCGTGGAGTCGAACTTCAAAACGCCGGCGCCGTATGTCCCGATGAACCAGTCCGGCCCAACGGGAACAATTGACGTAATCCAGTTGTGCTTCAAACCGGAATTGGCGGTGGTGAAGCTCGCGCTCACGACGCCGGAATCGAGGATCGACAAGCCGCCCAGCGTGCCCGCCAGCAGGCGTGTTCCGCTCGCGGCCAGCGCGTAAACGTGATTATTCACCAGACCGTGAAATGCATACAGACTGGTTGTGCCGGCCGCATCGATGGTCGTGATTCCGGCGGGAGTAGCCACTGTAATGCTGGGCGATCCGCCGTCGCCGCGCAGCAAAACATCCGTAACTTGATTCGCGATCAAACCTTCCGCCTTACCCAGCACGCGCTCTTGCTGGCCCGACTCGTCCATGAGCACCAGTCCATTAGCGGTACCGACAGCCGCGAGGCCGCCGTCGTTCGAATGCACAATCCGGTTGACGCAAAAGACGTGCTCGTTTTCAATGTGCCTGGCGCGCGCGAAACCAGCGTCGAGAATATCCAAGCCCCGGTCGAAGTAGCCCACCCAAAGCTGTCCCGCGCGATCCGATGCCAGAGCTGCGATGTTGCCGTCGGCAAGCACCGCGCCGGGCATCTCAAATACTTTCTTGAACTCGCCGCTCTTGGGCGACTGCTCAAACAGTCCTCCGCGAGCGAGCGCGTACATTCTGCCTTCCAGCGCGAAGAGCCGTTCCACGCCGTCCAGGTTCGATTCATTCGCCGTATTTCGTATGCGAGGCTTCTGCACGGTTAGCGGCACATCTAGCACGCCTTCGTCCAAAGTTCCCACCGCCAACGTATCGCCCTTCACCAAAAGCGCTTTCGCAAAAAAGCCGCCCGCCAGCACGCGCGTGAAGCGTCCATCGCGAAATTCCGCGACGCCCAGAGCCGTGCCCGCATAGGCTGCGCCGCTATCCACCGCGATCGACAAAATGCGCGGGTCCGGCAAGCCTTCGGGTTCGGCGAAATGATCGAGCTGGCCTGCGTGCCAGCGGAAGAGTCCGCGCTCCATGGTGCCCACCCATAGATCTGCTTCCGAGCCGGCCAGGGCCGTCACCTGTAATTCGTTCAACGACGAATGGTAGCGGGCCAGGCTTTGTCCATCCCACACCAGCACTCCGCTCTTGGCAGATCCTAGGAGCACGCGCCCGCTCGACAACGGCAGCACCGCCGACAGGGCGCGAGACGCCTGATCATCCGGGCGAATCTGCACAAACTTGCGGCCATCGAACGTCAGCAAACCTTCGCCCGCCGTTGCGATCCACAATTGCGGCTCGCTCTTTCCCGAACCGATGCCGGCTGCCATCGCAACCAGCGGCGCGGGTGGAAGCTCCAGGCCAGGACGATATTGCGCGACCAGCGATCCATTCGCGTCGTAGGCGAACAAGCCGGGTGGTCCACAGAGATAAAAGCGGGCTTGGAAAAGGGTGGCGTCGCGGAATTGCGCCGGCGAACTGATGGATTCGAAACCGGTGGGCAGCGGGCGGTCGAGAGAAATCGCCCGGAATGGGACCAGTCCTTCCTGAGCCACCCGCGCGGTGGCGTTTTTCAGGCTGCTGGAAGCCTGCCAAAGCGTCGTGGCCAAAAAAACCAGGCCGCCAATTACGACCAGGCCCGCAACACCAATAGCAATTTTGCGCACGGAAATCGCACCGCAGTTCACCTACCAACTATATTGGAACGGCGGGGCGAATTCCAGGCCGTTAGAACTCGTGTCAAATCGCCCGCACTGTGTACCGGTGCACACAGCCAGCGTTACGTGCGAAGCGCCGCAACGGGGTCCAGCTTCGCGGCTCTTCTCGCCGGAAAATAGCAAGCTGTCAGCGCAACCATCAGCAAAACCGCCGCTCCGGTGAGAAGCGCGATCGGGTCGCGCGTGCCGACTCCGTAGACCAAACGGGCAAACACCGGCCCAATGGCAAGAGCGATGACTACGCCCGCCGCCAGTCCGACGAGTACCACGCGGAGCCCTTGCCCGAGCACCATCCGAACCACGGAAGATCGCTCGGCGCCGAGAGCCATGCGGATGCCAATCTCGTGCGTTCGCAGGCCAACCGCGTAGGACACAACGCCATATAGACCGATTCCAGCCAGCAGCAGTGCGATGCCGGCGAAGACGATCAGCAACAGAACCGAGAAACGCCGGGCTTGCAGCGAGCGTGCCAGAAGCTGGTCCATGGTGGATACGTTGAACATCGGGATCTCCGAATCCATTGCCCGCAATCTCTCTCGAATCGCAGCTATCAGAGTATCGGTATTGCCACTGGCCCTGACCGCGAACACCGGCCCCCCTAGCGGATTTGCGACGTACGGCCGGTAAACCTCCGGCCGGGGTGCGATGTCAAGCCCCAGGTGATGCACGTCGCCAACTACGCCCACCACCGTTCGCCACGGATCTTGCGATGCACCCGTGCCAAATTTCACGCGCTTCCCGATGGCATTTTCACCCGGCCAAAAGCGGCGTCCGGCGGTCTGCGTGATGTTCAACTCGCCGGGATTTCGAGGATCGGCCAGGCGTCCCGAAATCAGTGGGATGCCCATCGCGGTGAAGTAGGAATCGCTGGCGATGCGGTAATCCACGGCAGGCAGGTCGCCTTCCGGCACATTTCGTCCCTCGATAGTGAAGGCGGTGGTAATGTTCCCTTCGCCCAATGGCAAGCGGCTCACAGCGCCGACGGAGCGGACTCCGGGCAAGCTGCGAATGTCGCCGGCGAACCGCTCGTAAAACGCCATCCTTTGCTGCGGCTGTTGATATTTGTTCCCCGAGAAATTGATCTGGAATGTCAAAACATCGCGCGTGTCGAAGCCAGGATTGACATCCAGCAGCCGAATCAAACTTCGCAGCAGCAATCCGGAGCCGCTCAACAAAACAGTGGTAAGCGCGATCTCGCAGACCATCAATCCGGCGCGCGTTCGCTGTCCGCTGGCGCTTACAGTGGCGCTCCGGCCTTCGCCCCGGATTTCGATTGCGGGTGCGGAGCCCGAGAGACGCAACGCGGGAAGCAGGCCGACTATCAAACCACAGAATAGCGTTGCCAGAATCGCGAAGGCGAGAACCGCCGGATCCATTTTTGCGTCCGCAAACGCCGGCACTCCCTTCCATTTCACAAGACGAATGGAATACGTGGCCCAGGCCGCGAGCAACAAACCCAGCGTGCCGCCGATGGTCGAGAGCAGCATGCTTTCCGTTACGAGTTGACGTATCAGACGGAGCCGGCCCGCGCCCAGGGCGATGCGGACCGCCAGCTCCTGCCTGCGGGCCAAAGTGCGCGTGAGCGTGAGATTTGCGACGTTCGCGCATGCGATCAACAGCACGAACGCTACCGCGCCGGCCAACATCAGAAGAATGGGCCGGGTATCCGTCGTGAGGAAATCGCACAGCAACGTCACCTTCGGTGAGAAACCGGTATTAGTATTCGGGTACTTGGCTGCGAATCCGTTCATGATGGCGGACATTTCCGCGCGCGCTTGCTCGATGGTTACGCCGGGGGCCAGTCTTCCGGTCACTGTGAGATATCGCGTTGCGCGGCCTCGCTGATTTACGAAATTTGGCGCCAGGGGCACCCAGAGATCCACGTCGCGCAGGAATTTGAATCCGCGAGGCATCACGCCAATGATGGGCGCGCTGGAATTGTCGATTCGAATTTGGGCGCCGATGATCGAGGCTGAGCCGCCGTATGCCCGCTGCCACAGCTCGTAACTTAGAATTACGCCCTGGATGTTTCCGGGACTGTCTTCAGCGGCGGTGAACGTCCGGCCGAGGATGGGATTCACGCCTAGTAGTCCGAACAAACTTGCCGACACCCATTGTCCTTGCACTTGCTCGGCGGCCCCGAGTCCGAGCAGTGTAAAACTCCAGCGCGGGGAAACGGCGCTGACGCCTTCCAGCATTTTCGACTGGCGCTGCAGGTCCCGGAAATCGTCGTAGGAGCTGAAGCCCTCGAGCGTTTCCTGCTTGGGATTGACCGATTGGAACAATACCAGGCGATTTGGATCGCGATACCCTGGCGGCTTCAGTAGCACCTGGTTTACGACGCTGAACACGGTGGCGTTCGCGCCGATTCCTATCGCCAGCGCGAGCAACGCGAAGGCCGTGAATCCGGGCGTTCGGCGAAGCTGGCGGAACCCGTAACGCCAATCTTGCATCAGCAAGTCCAGTTGCGGGAGCCCGCGCTGGTCACGATAGTTTTCCTTGGCCGACTCGACCTCGCCGAACTTCAGGACCGCTTCGCGGCGGGCCTGTTCCGGCGGCATCCCTAGACGCAGATTGTCTTCGGTTTGCATTTGGACATGCGATTCGAGCTCCCGCGCCAAGTCGCGTTCCCGCCGCTGGCCGCTGAGACTGCCGGCAATTCTATTCCATGTCCGGCGGAGCGCTTTCATCGCGATTCTCCTCGCGCCGCGAAAAACCGCGCAATGATTTCCGTGGTTTCACGCCAATGCAGCGCGGCGGCATTCAGTTCTTTCCGGCCGGCTTTCGTCAAGGTGTAAAACTTCGCGCTGCGCTTGTTTTCCGATTCTCCCCATTCCGATTTGATGCAGCCCTCTTGCTCCAATTTGAGAAGGACCGGATAAAGCGTCCCGTGGTTGACCGAGAGCATGTCGCCGCTGATTTGCTCAACCCGCCGGGCGATGCCATAGCCGTGCTGCGGGCCCAGCACGTCGAGCGTTTTCAGGACCATCATCGCCAGCGTGCCTTGCCAGATATCCTTCTTGTCTTTCATGTTGGGTTCCCACAAGAGTATGGCATAGCTCTTGTGGGAAGGCAATAGGACGGTTGTGCTAGCCCCTGTCTATCCCGAGTTTCTTCATCTTGCTTTGCAGCGTCGTCCGCTTCATCCCGAGCCTGATTGCAGCTCCGTTTTTCCCGCCCACCACCCAGTTGGCCTGCTCCAGCACCCGCCGGATGTGGTCGCGCTCGGCATCTTGCAGCGTTACTGGCGAAACAACGTCCGGCGCGGAGCGCAATTCGGCCAGCGGAATCTGCAGCGTGGTCCCGCGCGTCAGAATCGCGGCGCGCTCGATCAGGTTCTCGAGCTCGCGCACGTTGCCGGGCCAGGGATAGCGGACCAGCGCCTCCATCGTCTCCTGTGGGATGGTTTCGATGTGCCGGTTCATGCGGCGCGAGTATTTTTGCGTGAAATAACGAACCAGCTTGGGAATATCTTCCGGCCGGTCGCGCAGCGGCGGCACGGAAAGCGGAAAGACGCTGAGGCGATAGTAGAGGTCCGTCCGGAACTGCCGCTCGCCGATCATCTGCGACAAATCGCGATTGGTGGCCGCCACTACACGCACGTCCACCGTGATAGTGCGTGTTCCGCCCAGGCGCTCGAATTCGTGCTCCTGCAAAGCGCGCAGCAGCTTGGGCTGCAGCTCCAGCGGGATGTCGCCGATTTCATCCAGAAACAGCGTTCCCCGATTGGCCAATTCGAAGCGGCCCGCCTTTTGAGCGATAGCTCCCGTGAAGGCGCCTTTTTCGTGGCCGAACAACTCGCTCTCCAGCAGCCCGGTGGGGATGGCGGCGCAGTTTAGCTTGACGAAAGTGCGGTCGCGCCGGGCGCTCAAGTCATGGATGGCGCGCGCGATCAGCTCCTTGCCGGTCCCCGTTTCACCGAGAATCAACACCGAGGCGTCGGTAGGAGCGACCGTTTCCACCTGGTCGAGAATATGGCGGAAGGGCGGACTGTCGCCCACAATCTCGCCGAAATTCTTTTCAGTGCGGATTTCGTCCTGGAGATAAAGTTTTTCCTCGGCGAGCTGATCCTTCAACTGGCCGATTTCCCGATACGCCGTTGCGTTCTCAATCGCGATGGCTGCCTGGCCGGCAACCTGGCTCAGAAAATCGACGTCGGACCCGGAAAATGCGTTCTTGCGGGTGCTGCCCACGTTCAACGTGCCCAGCACGCGGCGGCGCGTGATGAGGGGAATGCAGCAAGCCGACTTCAATCCCGCCTCTTTCAAGCGCGGGACCAGCGGCGAGGAAAACCGGTCCAGTGCCGCCTCGTCCAAAATTACCGGGCGGCTGGTCTCAACGGCGCGGCCGGCCGGGGTTTCGTCCATCGCGGCGGTGGCGCCTTCGTGAAAAATTTCGGGGGCGCCATCGAAGACCAGCGCGTGTATCTTCAGTTGATTCGTGCCGGGCACGCACAAAGCCAGGCTTGCGTATTCATGCGGTACTGCGCGCTGCAGGCAGGTGCTGATGGTGGGAAAAAGCTCTCGAATGCCGAGCTCGGACACCAGCGCATTGGTGATCTCGAGCAGGATTTCCAGACGATCGCGCTCTCGCGCCATTTGCTGCCGGTATTTTTCCGCCTTCTCGAAATTCAGCGTGTTGTCGACCGCCACGGCTACCTGGGCCGCCACCTGCTGCATGAAATCCAATTGCGTTTCGATTGGAAAGGCGGAGCGGAAGCCGAATCCCAGCGCGCCCAGGCGGTGCTGCGCCGTAGTCAAGGGCAGCCAGCAGGAGGTCAGGACTTTGTTGCGGATCAGCAGGTCCATGATCTGCGGCCAGCGTGTGTCGCGCCGGACGTCTGGAATCACCAGCGGCTCCTGGTGCAGGAAGACCCAGCCTGACGGCGATTCTTCGGGCGGAAGCTCGATTTGGGGCGCTTCCAACGGCTCGCCCGGACCGAACTCAAGAATATGCAAGCGCATGATGTTGCGCTGCGGATCGTGCAAGATCAGGTTCAGGTAGTCGAAATGCAGGACCGACCGCAGCTTGGCGGCAAGATCGTGGAACAGTCCGGCCAGATCCTGATGTTGGAGGATCGTTTTGGAGACGTCGAGGAGCGACTGGTAGGCAACGGGTTCCAAGGGAGGCGCGCTTGAAAACCAGTATATGGTAGCGCAGACGGTCGTAGTTTGTCGGCTGCGATGCCTCTAGTCTGGCAGGCCACGAAAAACGATGGCCTGCCCTCCGACCGCTCCGGCTAGAACAGATCGCCGATTTCCTTGGCTATTCCACGCGCTTCCAGATGGATCAAGCCCGCATTGGAGCCCATGGGACCCATCACGGCCAGCACCGCCTTAGCACCCGCGGAGTATACGAACAGGACTCCGTCGTCTCCGCGTATGCTTACTTCCGACAGAATGCCCGTGGCCATGCTTTCGCTGATCCGGCGTCCAAGCCCGGAAGCCGCGGCTGCCATGGCCGCGACACGGTTTGGATCCGTACCATTGGAAAGAGAATGCGCCACCGGCAGACCCTCGTTGGAAGCGAGCAACACGCCTCTTAGTTCCGGAATCGAATTGCGAAGCGATTCCAGGTGATTCTTTAGAGCATCTTGTTTCACCATAGTGTCTCCTAAACGTTTACCCATCTTTGGCTAACTCCAGCATTCGGCCTGACGCGGAAATAATCCGGCCCGCCATATTTCACAAATCGCGCCTGAATTCCGAAAAACCGCGCACCAGCCAGCTATTGGGACGTTGGTGCTGCTAGTAACATCGTCGGATAAGGCGGCAACTTTAGATCTGCTTTCCGGCAAACACATTACTTTATAGATAGGCTCACGAATTCCCTTAAGCCAATTTGGGCCTTACTCGCCGCCGGAGGCCCTGGCAATCGGCCTTGAATGCGATCCGGAAGGCCCAAATCCAGCCAATGGTCGTAAGGCGCTCGCCTTAGAACCCCTAGATAAGCGCTTTACCGTATAGAAACATCTCTAGTGGGTATTCACGATTTGCCCCTAAGAGCCGATTACCTCCTTATGCGATGCCTGTACTGCGGAAAGGAACTGGCGCTCCTCAAGCGGCTCACCGGAGGCGGCGAGTTTTGTTCCGAAACCCACAAGCAAAGCTACCAGGAGGAGTACAACCGCCTGGCCCTTAGCCGGCTGCTGCAAGCGCAATCGAAGACGGGAGATAAGGCCGCGGCGCAGAATGCTCCCGCGCGGCCCGCGCAGCCGGTGCGCGTTTCCGCCCCGGTCGCGGTGGCGGAACCTGTGCCGGTAGAAGAACCCGCACTGGTCGCCAGTCATGTGGAAGAAGTGGAAGCGGAGGAAACTTTCCTTCCGCCCGAAGCCGGTTTCTCGTTGGAAATGCCGGGTCTCTCGTTTTTGCCGGAAGGTACTCCTTACGTAGAACCATGGATGGAGAGCCGGGTAGAGTTGGCCACTCCGAAATGGCATTTTCAGAACGGGGTTAGATCATCTCTGCCCGATGCCGGGCTGATGCGCTTGGACATCCAGCCCCGGGTTTGGCGCAAGACAGATTCGGATGAGGAGAACCAAGTCACTCCCCAGGAATTCAGCAGTGGAAAGGTGGATCTGAGCATGCCGCTCGCGGTGAAATCATCTAATGAAATTCCCACCGCAGGTCCCGTGGACCTCGAGTTTCCTCCCAAAGCGCCGGAAGCGAGCCGCAGCTTGACTCTCTCCGGGCCGCTCGACTTTCAGTTCAAGGTGGTGACGCAAAATCCGGCTTTTTGGGAACGGCCCCAATCGGTAATTGAATATTCCACCGAAGATGCCGAGGTGCACTTCCCGGATTGGTGGAATGGGTTCGATTCCACTTCGCCGGTAGTCGACCAATCGGTGGCGTCCGAGCCCGAGCCTGACCGCACGCCTCGCGCCGCGCTCGAAGCGCTTTCGCGGCTCCATCAGGATATGGCCGCGGAGCGGACCGAGGTTGAATCCGCCGAGCCTTTGGTATCTCAAGCCGAAGAACCGGAAGCGCGCGAAACGGTAGCTGTATTGGTGGGGCAACGGGAACAGACGATCCAGGCCTCCGCAACCGTGGAAGAGCAGCCGGTCCCCAGCGCATCCAGCGAACTGCTCACCATTCCGTTGAAGAGCTTTCCTCCGTCGAAGTCTACTCTGGCGGTGGAGGCCGACGCTCTCAACACGCTGCAGCAGCCAACGCTGCCCCGGCTGAAGGCGCTGCCCTTGCGGCCGAAAGTCGCCATGGCGCCTCCGGGATTCGCGCCGCAACCAAAAACGCAGCCGGCGAAAAATCCCGTGACGGAAGCGAAATTGAAATCCGCCAGCAGCATTCCCATTCCGCCGCGCTCGGAGAATCGGCCAAAGCCGGCGGCGCCGGCCCGCCCGCAGGCTCAGCCGCCGAGACCGGCGCCGGCCGTTCAATCGCCAAAATCGGGGCCGCCGGTAAGACCGGCGCAGCCGGCCGCCACCGCTCCGGCCCCAACTCCCGCGGCGAAGCCGCCGGCTCCAGAAGTGAAATCGCCCGCCACGCGAGAACCCATTCGCGTGCCTCCGGCCAAAACCGAACAGCCGCAGCTTCGGGGCAAGTCCGATTTGCCGCAGTCGTCGCCGGACCAGCCGACGTTGACGTTCGAGACGCTGCAACTGCAGATGATGGCCAACAACAACCCCTCGTTTCTGGGGTCGCTGAAGGGCAAACTGGCGGTCGCGGCCGTGCTGGTGCTCGTGCTCGGGAGCGTGGCGTACTTCATGTCCGGAAAGTCGCGCAAGACTTCCGCCGCCTCCGCCGATGTCGAGAGCGCCGGGCCCAGCATCATGATGGGCGAAGGCGGCTGGGTACAAGGTTGGGGCAGCGATCCGTTGAACGTACACGTGGGACGGCAGATCACGATCTACCGGCCCTCGCTCAAGCTGTCCGACTATCGCATCGAATTTCAAGGACAGATCGAGACCAAGAGCATGGGCTGGGTGTTCCGCGCGGCCGATCCTAACAATTACTACGCCATGAAACTGGCGGTGACAGTGCCCGGCCCGACTCCCCGGCTGGCGCTGCTCAAGTACGTAATCCGCAATGGCCGCGAGTCGGAAGCGGGGCGTGTCTCGCTGAACGTCCCGGCGCGCAACGACACAATTTTCAGTATTCGAACCGACGTCCGCGGCCTGAAATATAGCACCTATGTTCAAGGCCAGCCCGTGGATGTGTGGACGGACGAGCAGTTGAAATCCGGCGGCGTCGGCTTCCTGAACGAACGCGGCGAGCGGGCGCGCATTAAAGCGGTATCGATTGCATACTTGACCGGGGGAACCAAGTGAAAAGGCCACAGCTAGAGAAGGATTCCATGGAACAAACCAACGATCAGTGGTTATGGTTCGTCGACGACGAATTGATAGACGCGCTCGCGCGGCACGACACCTTGGACTCGCGCAGCGAAAAGCGTCCGGTGCTGTCGCCCGCGCTCGCCAAGGCGCTGACCCTCAACATGGAGGGCAAGACCGAACAGGCCCTGCGGGAGATCCGGGCAGCCATCGAAGGCGGCGCGTCCCTGCCCGAACTGGATTGGACCAAGGCCCACCTGGAGTTCCAGCTCGGCCAGTATGAGGAAGCTTTGCGGGATTACCGGAAGGTCCTGGGGACCTATCCGAAACATAAGGCCGCCGCGTACAACGCCGGACTGTGTCTCGAAAAGCTGGAACGCTTTGAAGAAGCCGCCGAAGCTTTCAGCAAAGCAGCCGGGTTGGACGCCAACCTGGTGGAAGCCGGCATCGGACTGGGCGTCTGCCACCTGCATCTCAACCGTCCGGAAGAAGCGCTGGCGGCGTTCGATAGCTGCCTGAAGACCAAGCCGAATTACGACAAGGCACTCTACGGCAAGGCGGTCTCGCTACAGGTATTGGGGCGGGCGGACGAGGCCATGCAGCTCTATCTGAAACTCATTCCCGCCAACGGATCGAATGCCGAATTGCTGACCAACGTAATCGGGTTGACGCTGGCTCGGGGTGAAGACGCCAAGACGCGCGAATACTGCGAAAAACTCTTGCGGCTACGGCCCGGCGCCCGCGCCGCGTTTGAAGGACTCATCGCCGCCGCCATCGGGCGCGGAGATTACAAGACCGCCGCCCAGCAGGGCGCTCAACTGGTAAAGATCGCGCCGGAATCCTACGAAGCCTGGTTCAATCTCGGCGTGGCGTATCAAAAAACCAACCGGCTGGAGCAGGCTGGTCAAGCCTATTCAGAGGCCATCAAGATCCAACCGGAAAGCGAATTGGCGTACGCGAACCTGGGTACTACGCTACAGGAGCGCAGCGATCTGGCCGGCGCCCGCAAGGCTTATGAACGCGCCCTGCAGATTGCCCCCGGCCACGCCGCCTCTTTGTGGAATCTCGGCAATGTATATGAGCGTCTGGGTTATCTGGACGAAGCGGAAAAGTGCCTGGAAAAGGTCGTCGAAAACGAACCGGAGCGCGAGGATGCCTGGTTCCGTCTGGGATATTTCCGGCTGGTGCGCGGCGACAATGAAGGCAGCGTCGAGCCCTTCCGCAATTGCGTCAGCAACCGTTCGGATTGGCTGGAAGCCCTCATCAACCTCAGCCTCGCTCAATGGCGTTCCGGCGATCTGGAAGCCTCCAAGGCCACGCTGGTGCAAGCATTATTGAAGCACCCCAAGTCGGCCGACGCCCTGCGCACGCTGGCGGCCCTGAGCATCGACATGGAGGATTACATCCTGGCTCTGGACATCGAATCCAAGCTGGAAGAGCTCGGCGAAACGCTGCCGGAGCTTTCCTTCAACATTGGAATCCTGCTGGAACGCTCGAACCTGCACGAGGACGCCGCCCGTTCCTATCGCCGCGCCACGAAAGACAAGCCCGAATTCGCCGAAGCCCTGCTCAACTTAGGTCACGCGCTGAAAGCCCTGGGCCAGGAGCAGGAAGCGAAAGCCTGCTGGCAGCAAGCGTTGGAGGCGAAGCCCGAGCTAGCTGAGAAGTATTTCTAGAGGCGGGGGAAGGAACACAAAGGAACACGGGGAACACGGGGAACACCGGGGCTTTAGTTAAAGGTGGCCGTGTTTTTGGTATTCCGCAGATCAAAACCGGAACAGGCGGATCAACGCGCTGGTGTTCCTCGTGTTCCCCGTGTTCCTTGTGTTCCTGCCCCTACTTCCTCTCCAACCACTTCACACTCACCGGATTCGAGTGCTCGCACTGCATAGTATCCGTTACCCCGGATGCGATCAGCGCGCACGCGTTCGATTGAGCGGTCCGCAGCGCGTGTTCCTTGGTGTCGGCTGAGGCGATCCGGCACGAGTTCCTGCCGCCGAATTCCACGCACACTTCCACTCGCTCCGACGCGATGTGCATGCTCGAGTAGAACAAGAACCCCAGCACCGCCGCCACGAAAATGATGCCGATTATCACCGTCTTGTGCATTACTTGCCTTCGGAAAAGAAGTTCCCCATCTGGCGGAACTTGTGATAGCGGTCGTCAATCAGTTCGCGGGGCGAACGCGAGGAAAGTTCAGAGAGAGCGGTTTGGATCGTTTCCCGAACCGACTCCGCCGTCTTATCCGCGTCCGTATGGGCGCCCTCGGCCGGCTCTGGGATAATGCCGTCGATCAGTCCCAGCGCCTGCAAATCCGTCGATGCCAGCCGTAGCGCGCGCGCCGCTTCAGAGGCTTTTCCCGAATCCCGATAGATGATGGCTGCGCAGCTTTCCGGAGCAATTACGCTGTAGTAGGCGTTCTCCAGCATGTAGACGCGATTCGCCACGCCCAGGCCCAACGCGCCGCCGCTGCCGCCCTCGCCGATTACGATGGCAATCACCGGTACTCCCAAACGCGACATTTCGCGCAGGTTCACGGCGATCGCCTCAGCCTGGCCGCGCTCTTCGGCGTCGATGCCGGGATAGGCGCCTGGCGTGTCCAGAAAAGTCACAATGGGCCGCCCGAACTTGTCCGCGATCCGCATCAGGCGCATGGCCTTGCGGTAACCCTCCGGCTTCGGCATCCCGAAATTGCGGTGCAGCTTTTGCTTGGTGTCGCGGCCCTTCTGATGGCCGATCACCATCACCGGCCGTTCCGCGAAAAAAGCCATGCCGCCCACAATGGCCGCGTCGTCGCCGAAAGCCCGGTCGCCATGCAACTCCTGGAACCCGGTGAAGATCCGGTTGATGTAATCCAAAGTGTGCGGCCGCTTGGGATGACGGGCCAGCAACACCCGCTCCCAGGTAGGATTGGCGGCTGGTGTTTCGGCGCTCTTCTCTTGCGCGTCGGAGGCTGGGTTGTTTTCCATCGGATGCGATCGCCCGCCACGGTCAAACCAAAACGGCCGCGTGAGCTAACTTGCCAGGATCTCGCCGGCTTCCGGTCCGCAGATCCGTTCGATTTCCGCCCAGAACTCCTTGTCCGGCCGGACCTTGAGGGTCACATCCAGGATAACGGAAAAATCGCGGGGTTTCTCAAGCCGGAGCCGAACCTCCGTCTCACCCTGCTTCTTGGCGAAGAGCTGTTGCAGCGCTTCCGCCTTGTCCACGGTTCCATTCGAGCCGACGCCGACGCGGATCGAGATCAATGTCGGAAGGTTGACGCGCGCCACCGCCAAGTGCGTGATGTCCTGTATGGAAAGTTTGGGCGGGGCGTTTTCCTCGGGCAGCACCAGGGCTCGAACCATGACAGCCTGGTCTTCCACCATCGCCGCCAGCAGCCGGTCGTACTGAGTGGAGAAACACATCGCTTCCAGACTTCCAGTACGATCCTCCAGGCGCATCGCGGCAAACAGCTTTCCATCCCGATTACGTTTCCGCTGTATCCCGGTCAGGATCCCGCAGATGACCACTTCCACGCCCCGCTCGATGCCTTCCAGCGTCTCGGTGTAGTGCGTGGAAAGCTGCGTAACTTTTTCCGAATATTCGTCCAGCGGATGGCCGGTGACGTAAATGCCCACCACTTCCTTCTCGCTCGAAAGCTTCTGCTGCGGCGTCCAATCGGGCAGCGCCGGCAGCGGATGCTCCACGTGCGCCGGCTCGTCCGCCACCATGCCGAACAGCCCCACTTGACCGCTGAGCCGATCCTTCCACGCCCGCTGTCCGGATTCCATGGCGCCCTCGAGCACCGCGGTCAACTGGGCCCGATTCCCTCCAAGACTGCTCATGGCTCCGCACTTGATCAGGTTCTCAATGACCCGGCGATTCACCGAGCTGAGGTCCACCCGTTCGCAGAAATCGTAAAGCGATTTGAACGGACCGCCGCTCTGCCGCGCTTCGATAATAGAATCCGCCGCCGTGGAGCCGAGGCTGCGCACCGCGCACAAACCCATCCGAATGCCCTTCCCATCGGGAATGAAGTCGCGATTGCTGGAGCTGACATCGGGCGGCAGCACCTGAATTCCCATCTCGCGGCACTCGTTGATGTACTTCACCACCTTGTCGCTGTTGCCCATTTCCGAAGTGAGCAGCGCCGACAAAAACTCCAGCGGATAATGCGCCTTCAGGTACGCGGTGACATAAGCCAGAAACGCATACGCGGCCGAGTGCGCCTTGGGGAAGCCGTAACCGGCGAACTTCTCCATCAGGTCGAAAATCTTTTCGATTTTCTTTTGCGGAAAGCCTTTCTGTTTTCCGCCAGCCAGAAAGCGGGCGCGCTGCGCGGCCATCTCTTCCGCCTTCTTCTTGCCCATCGCGCGGCGCAGGATGTCGGCCTCGCCCAGCGAATATCCCGCCAGCCGATTCGAGATCTTCATCACCTGCTCCTGGTAGATGATGACGCCGTAAGTCTCCTCCAGGATTTCCTGGAGCACCGGAAAATCGTAGGTGACCTGTTTGCGCCCAAGCTTGCCGTCGATGAAGTCGTCGATCATGCCCCCTTGTATGGGGCCAGGCCGATAAAGCGCATTCAGGGCGCACAGGTCTTCCATGCGCGTCGGCTCGTACTTGCGCAGAATGTCGCGCATGCCGCGCGATTCAAACTGAAATATGCCGCCGGTGTACGCCTTGGAGAAAATCTGGTAGGTGGCCGCGTCATCCAAAGGCAGATCTTCGATCGCCAACTTCACGCCATGCTGCTGCTCAATTAGCGCCAGCGCATCCTGAATGATGTCGAGCGTGGTGAGCCCCAGGAAATCCATCTTGAGCAGGGACAGCTTCTCCAGGCCCACCATGTCGTACTGCGTGACAATTTCGTCTTTGCTGGTCTTGTAAAGCGGAACCAGTTGGTTGAGCGGCACCGGTGAAATTACGACGCCCGCCGCGTGCATGCCCGCATTGCGCGCCATGCCCTCCAGCTTGTTCGCGACCTCCAATACTTCCTTCAGCCGCGGATCCTTGCGCGCTCCATCTTCGATGGCCGGCTCCTGCTGCATCGCTTCTTTCAGCTTGATGTTGAGCGTAGGAGGAATCAGTTTGGTGATGCGGTCCACGTCGGCATAACCGATGTCCAGCACCCGGCCGACGTCCTTAATGGCAGTTCGCGCGCCCAGTGTTCCGAAGGTGATGATCTGCGCCACCTGCTCGCGTCCATATTTTTCGGTGACGTACTGAATCACTTCACCGCGCCGCCGGGTGTGAAAGTCGATATCGATGTCCGGCATGCTGATGCGTTCCGGATTCAGGAAGCGCTCAAACAGCAGCCCATATTGCAGCGGGTCGATATCGGTGATGTCCATCGAATAACTGACCAGGCTTCCGGCGGCCGACCCGCGGCCCGGACCCACCGGAATGCCCCGCAATTTTGCGAAGCGAATGAAGTCCCACACGATCAGAAAGTATCCGGCGAATTTCATCTGCTGGATCATGCGGATCTCGCTATCCAGTCGCTCGGCATATTCAGCCAGGTCGTGCGTCAGCGCTCCGCTCCGCCGCATGGCCTCCAAACGCCCGCGTCGTTTTTCGAATCCCTGCCGCGCCACGTATTCGAAATACGTATCGGTAGTGTGATCGGCGGGAACGTCGAATTTCGGAAACGGCTCCTTCACCTTTTCAAGGCTCACCTGGCAGCGCTGTGCGATTTCCCAGGGCCGATCGAGCGAATCTTCCAGTTCGCCGAACATCGCCAGCATTTCGTTGCGCGTCTTCAGGTAGAACTCCGGCACCGTGAAGCGCATGCGCTCCGGGTCGCTCATGGTCTTGCCGGTCTGTATACACAGCAGAATTTCGTGCGCCCGCGCGTCTTCCTTGCGCATGTAATGCGAGTCGTTGGTGGCCACCAGCGGAATGCGCGTCTCCTGCGAAAGCCGGTTCACCAGCGGGACGACGATCTTGTCCTGATCGAGGCC
>DATDHK010000098.1:0-3186 GCA_036521635.1 Bryobacteraceae bacterium
TCGGCGGACCGATTCAGAAGGACAAAACTTTCTTCTTCGGAGATTATCAGGGACGCAGGCAGCGGGACGGCGGCTCGCAACTTTTGTTCGTACCCACCGCCGCTGAACGCGCCGGCGATTTGAGCGCGCTGGGAACCGCGATCTATAATCCCTGCACGGCGGACGGATCGAATTGCGCCGTTACACCAGCACAGCGCACTCAATTCGCGAACAACCAAATTCCGAACGGGTTGCTATCGCCGCAAGCGCAGAACCTGTTGAAGTTCATTCCGCTGCCGAACATCCCGGGAGTGACCGGCGCAACGCCCGACTACCTGGCAGCGGGTACGGCCATTACCAATAGCGACGCTTTCGACGTGCGCATCGACCGTTATCAAAGCGAGAAGCTCCACATGTTTGGACGATATAGTCTGCAACAGTGGGGTCTTGCGGCGCCGGGCGCGTTCGGGACCCTGGCCGGCGGCCCCAACTTTCCAGGCACGTCTTTTTCGGGAACGTCGTCCGTCCGCAATCAAAGTCTGGCCTACGGCATCGACGACGTTTTGCGGCCGAATTGGCTGGCCGACTTTCGCTTCGGGTTCTTCCGCTATTTCGTGAATGTGAATCCGAATGGACTGGGCACATCGCCGGCCACCGACGCGGGTATTCCAGGCTTGAATCTGGACCCCTACTATACCTCGGGAATGCCCGCCATCACGCTCAGCGGCTTCGGTGGTTTTACGTTCGGCTATTCACTTCCCATCAATCAGTGCAACTGCCCCTTGAACGAACAGGAAAACCAATTCCAATGGGTGACCAACTGGACGCACATCAAGGGGAATCACACCATCAAATTCGGCGCCGATTACCGGCACGCTCAGAATCTCAGAGTTCCCAGCGACTCGCACCGCGCCGGACAACTGACCTTCGCTGTCGACCAAACGGCGGGACCAAGCGGCGGAGGGCTGCCGCTGGCCTCGTTCCTGCTAGGCAACGTAGCCAACATGCAACGTTACGTCAGCAATTCCACGAATGCGGCCGAGCGGCAGAACCGCGAATTTTTCTATGTCCAGGATACCTGGCGAATCACGCCGCGCCTGACCTTGAATTACGGCCTGCGCTGGGAGATTTACAACCCGCAATACGTGAACGACAAGGGCAACGGCGGGCTAGTGCGGCTCGACACGGGCGAGGTTGAAACCCTGGGACAGAACGGCGTCAGCTTGAACGGAAACCTCAGCACCGCGCTCACCCATTTTGCTCCGCGCCTGGGCATCGCGTACCAGATCACGGACAAAACCGTGCTTCGCACAGGATACGGACGCTCCTACGATGTCGGTGTTTTCGGAACGTCATTCGGACACAACGTATCGCAGAATCTGCCGGTGCTGGCGATCCAAAGTTTCAATCCGGCCAGCAGTTTCCTTCCAGTATTCACTCTCGCCAAGGGTCCGGGCTCGGTCATCGACCCGTCGTCGATACTGGCCACTCAGCCCAAGGGCCCGAACGGGTTTCCAATCCTGCCGTCGGGCATCACTCCCAATGTTCTTCCTTTGACTTCGGATTCCACCATGCGCCTGCCGGTTGTCGACTCCTGGAATTTCACGCTGGAGCGGCAAATTTCTTCCTCGTTTGTCGCTTCGGTGGGCTACGTCGGCAACAAGGGAACGCATGTGGCTCCAGGCGGGACCAACTACAATATCAACCAACCCAGCATCGTCGGTTTTGGCACGTTGAGCACGGTCCAGCGCCAGTACTTCTATCAGAGGTTTGGCTGGACGCAATCGATCAAGTACTTCAGCGACGACGCGACCATGCACTTCAATTCGCTGCAAGCGCGCATCGAGAAGCGGTTCTCGCACGGGATGCAATTTCAGGCCAACTATACCTGGGCGAGCGCGTTCGACTTTTCCACTACCTACTTCTTTTGGAACCCCAAGGTCGACTATGGTCCGGAAGATGGAATCCGGCGGCATGTCTTCACGGCTAACAATCTTTACGAGCTCCCGTTCGGCAAAGGCCGTCGTTACTTGAATAATGTTTCGCGGCCGGTGGATCTGCTGCTGGGCGGCTGGCAGCTAAGCGGCACCTGGGTCTACCAGAGCGGACTTCCATTCACCGCCAGCTATAAGAATTGCAATACGGATCGGGACACCGGCCCGTGCCGTCCGAACCAGGTGGGCGGCGCGGACGTTTCGAACCCCAGCGCGCAAGGCTGGTTCGCCACCACCGGCGGCGTGACATTGGCCGCGAATGGCGACACCATCGGCGCGTGGCAGCGCCCGCAGAAGGGGATATTTGGAAACTCTCCGCGCAACGCCTTGCATGGGCCCCATTATTTCAATGCCGACGCGTCGCTCATGAAGAGCTTTGCGGTTACGGAAAAAGTAAAAGCGCAATTCCGGGCCGAGGCGTATAACGTATTCAACCACGTAAACCTGGGTCAGCCGGACGCCAGTGTCGACAGCGCCACCGGCGGAAAGATCTTCGCGTTGGCGACCCTATCGCAGATGCGGAAGTTTCAGTTGGCGCTTCGTCTGGATTTCTGATTGAAACGTGTTAAACCGCCTGATCCCGACCCTCTGCCTGGCGTCTGTATGCAGCGCTCTTTTCGCCCAGAGACCTGGCTGGCAGCCATCGCCTGGCCACACTCAAGTGCCGATATGGCCAGGCACTCCGCCTGATGCGAAGTTTGGCCCGCCGGCTAACGCCGAAACGACGAAACCGGGAGAGGTTGACAACGTCTCGCGACCCACGATGACGGTCTATTCGCCCAAGGGAAAGAATACGGGCGCCGCCGTGGTCGTGTTTCCCGGCGGGGCTACTACATCTTAGCGATCGATCTGGAAGGAACGGAGGTCTGCGACTGGCTGACATCAAAAGGGATTTCGTGCGTGCTGTTGAAGTACCGCGTTCCGCACACGGGGCCGCAATGGGATACGCGATGCCGGTGTCAGATAAATCCGAAAGCCCCGATGGCGCTCGAAGATGCGCAGAGAACAGTGGGGCTGGTCCGCCTCCACGCCGCGGAGTACCATATCGATCCGCACAAGATCGGGGTGCTGGGGTTCTCGGCGGGCGGGCACCTGTCGGCGGCGATCAGCACGCACTTTGACAAACGTTTGTATCCGGCTGTGGATGCGGCGGACAAAGAAAGCTGCCGCCCGGATTTCGGGCGGCCCGAGCAGCGCCGGCAACCCCAGCGCC
>DATDHK010000099.1:0-2141 GCA_036521635.1 Bryobacteraceae bacterium
GGTGGCGGCTGGCTTCGGGACCGCCGGCTTTGGAGCCGCGGTGCTGGCCTTGACCGGATAGGCCTGATCGTACAAGCGGACGATGTCCTGGGTAACGTCGATTTGCGTGGAGGCGAAGAGAATGGGAGTATTCTGCGCCGAAGAGTCCAGCACGACGACGTAGCCGTTCTCGCGCGAGTAGCGGTCGAGCACATCCACCATCTTGCGGCCGATGCGGTCGATGACGTCGCCCTGCGCGGCGTTGACATCTTCCTGGTATTCGGTATTCATACGCTCGAGCCGCTGCGCGAGCCGCTGACCCTGCTGCCGTAAACGAGTTTCCTCATCCGGACTCAACTTGCCCGCGCCGGCCTGAAGACGCTGCTGGAGATCGCTGATCTGTTTGTTGAGATTTTCGATTTCACTCTGGCGTGGAGCGAACTGCGATTGCAATTCCGCGGAAGCCAGCTTCCCCTCCGCAGTGCCAACGATGGCCTGACGAATGCTGATGACGCCGACCTTACCCGATGCGGCCGAGCCGGCCGAGGCGGGGGCCTGTGCCCAGGCGGCTACGGTGCCCAAAAGGCACAGAACGGCGAGGGTAACGGTTCGAAGTACAAATCTAGAATTCACTGTTTTCTCCTTGTGGTGGTCCGCACCGGCGAGACCGGAACGAACGCGAGCCAAGTCATCTTGGCTTTAAATTGTTTGCACTCCCCCGGCGGGTTTCGCGGGTGCATTCCAAACTTGAAAGTATAGCCGACGCGGTTTGCCTGCCGCAATCAGAAAGCGCGTCCGCTTACCGCGGTTGATGCCATTCGAACGTGCCGGCCACAGGTCCACATCTGCCTCATCAGTGGGGCATGGGGAACAACAACAGCCGGGCATTGGCCTGATCCACGATTACCGCCAGGTTCGTAAACTGATCGATGGCCACGCCAAACGTCGGCGAGCCGGGCAGCCCGAGGGTCTGGACGGTTCTGAGCGGGCTGCCGAGAGTGTCCACGATGGAGACGGTGTTGCTCGCGGTATTGGAGGTCAGAATCGCCCCGGTTTGCGGGTTCAGGGCAAGAGACGTGGGATTGATTCCCACACTAATGGCATTCGAATTTCCGTTGTCCGGATTGAAGGCGGAGATGGAGTTTGTGCCGCTGGAATTGGCATAAAACAATCCGTTATTCGTGGTAAAGGTGCGCGCAATGGGATCGAAAACAATCCCCGTGGGAGCAGCATTGACGAAGCCGGAGGGAACGGTGGTGCTGAGCGCCGGAGTAGCGAGACCGATATCGACGACCGCAAGCGCGCCAGAGGCGGACGAGCCGTTGCTCAACACCAAGGCACTCACAACGGCGATACCCTGGAAGTTTGCGCCACGGTCGGGATCGATGGCCACAGCGAGGGGTTGCTGAATCCCGCCGATCGTGATGGGAGACAAGGTGGTGGGCGGAGTGGTGCCGGTGGGCGGGAACAAGAGGCCAAGATTGATAAGCGAGACGGTGTTCGAACCGGTATTGGCAACGATGGCCGCGCCGGTGGCCTCGTTGATAGCCACGCCGGAGGGACTCGTGCCGGTGTTAACTGGCGAAAGACCCGAAGCGAGCGGAGCCGGTGGAGTGGCCTTCAGATCGATAATTGTGGTGTTGTTGCTGCCATTATTCGTAACAACTGCAAGGCCATGGCGCTGATAAATAGCAATGCCCTGCGGAGTGGTGCCCACGCCGATGGGTTTGCCGATTATTCCGCCGAAAGTCGCGTTGGCCGGATTGATATCAATGAGCACGATGTCGTTGCAACCGCTCACACTTACCAGAGCGATGGGGGAGAACGGTCCATTGGCGATTTGGTCGGCAATGGCGACGGAACTCGGCTGCGCGTTGGTGCCGGGGCAGACTTGAGAGAGGTCCACAGCCTGGATGACGATGAAATCGGCAACGTTGGATGGCGCGCCGCTGCTGAAAACATCCAGAGCGTAGTGGTGGGGAGCGGACAAGAAAACCGAGGGGATCGTGACGTCAAGCTCACGCCCGCCGCTTGTCGTTACGTAAGTAACGGCGCCGCCCGGCTGACTGGTGATGTCCAAGCCGTCGAGGTGGACTTGGGAGCTGCCATCGAAGCCGGAGCCGAAAATCTTCACGCCCTTCAAGTCGCAACTGGATGGAAGC
>DATDHK010000100.1:0-8279 GCA_036521635.1 Bryobacteraceae bacterium
AAACCTTTCTAAAAAGGAAAAGCCGAAGATGGATTCTGATGATCCACCAGAACTGGCAACGGAGAAAGCGAAAACGAACTAAAGTGTTACCTATGTGCTCGGATAGAAGTGTTACCTATGTGCCGGTTCATACACCCCCCCTGGCCGTCCAATTCGGATCTGACTCAAACCTCGACAAGCCGGGCGAGGGCGCCCGGCGCGGGTCAGGGGACCCGCCCCACCGTTTTTGTGCGGAAATGGAAACTCGGTTTGAAATCTAATTCCGAAGGCGCGCGTAGTAGCCCGTTTTGGCTCGCGCCCTCAATCCTGGATGCTTCACACGAATTGAAATTTTGTGAAAGGTCTCGTCCGGGATCGGGTTTGTGGAATGATAGGCCAGCTCGTACGACGACCGCAGTTGTTCGCCGATCTGCTCGAAATTCGCCGCCAGTCCTTTCGCACGAGCGTCGAAATCGCCGCCCGTTTCCAGGCTGATTCGCTCCATCACGCTGATGCCGTATTTGTTCCGCGCATTCAACTTTCCGTCCTTGGCGTCGGTGTAGCGCACGCTGAAGAGCAGCACGTCGTTGTTCTGGGCCGTTTCAATCGCATCCAGCATATGATGAGCGCTGGAATTGTCCTCGCCGTCGCTGAAGATGATGAGGGCCCGCCGGCCTTTCTCCGCATCCGCTAACTTCTCTTGGATCGAATAGTAGATGGCATCGTAGAACGCGGTGCCGCTGATTCGCTTCTCTTGTAGTGGGCCGAGTTGCGGATACTCGCCGTGGCCCTTCAGGAAATCTTTCAATGCTTCCGCCAGATCCTTGGGCGACGACGAATAGTCTTCCGCTACACGCAGCCGATTGCCAAAGCACAGCAGGAAAGCCTGGTCGCGCGGGCCCAGGGCCTTCTTCAGAAATGTTTCGAGATCCTTGTGATGACGCTTCATGAACGGCTCCTGGCTGCCGCTCATGTCCACCAGCAAACCGAGGTTCAAAGGAACGTCGGTGCTTTTGGCGAAGAACGCGATTTTCTGGGGTGCGCCGTCCTCGAATACTTCGAAGTCGTCCTGATTGAGGTTCATGACCAGCTTGCCGAGGCTGTCGCGCACTGAGAAACCGACATTGATCAACTTAACGTTGACGCGGATGGGTTCCTGGGAGGGGAGGGGGAGGGTCAGGAGGATAATTGGAAGAACCCTGAGGTACATACTGGTATTACGTCAGATTCGGCGCGTCGAACGCAGTTGGTTAAGGTTTCTTAATTAGTGGCGACCTAGTCAATGCTTCGGCAATCGCCGATTTTCAATCGGCGGCAGGATGCCATCCTGCCCCACAATGATATTACTGTGAGCGTTTTGCGTGTTAAGATGCACTTAGGAGTGTAAGCTCCGCACCAATCGCGTTTTCTATGTATAATGCCTACTTTGGATTCTCGGAGAGTCCGTTTAGCCTAAGTCCTGACCCTGCATTCTTTTACCGTAGTGACCAGCACGAAGAAGCGCTGGCGAACCTCATCTATGGCGTTCAAAGCCGCAAGGGTTTCATTGTGCTCACCGGCGAGGTGGGAACCGGCAAAACCACCATGCTGGAGTGCCTGCGCGACTTCCTGGACTCGCAATACATAGAATTCGCCTTCATCTTCAATTCGCGCATCACCTCAGACCAGTTCTTTGAAATGATTGCCTACGACCTGGATCTGCGTTGCGAGCGCAAGTCGAAAACTGAAGTGCTTTTTGCGCTGAACAGCCTGCTGCTCAACCAGGCCGACCAAGGGCGGACCACGGTGTTGATCGTGGACGAGGCGCATAATCTGGAGTGGGAAGTTCTGGAAGAGATCCGTCTGCTGGGCAACCTGGAAAACCGGCGCGGCAAGTTGATTCAGGTGATTTTGGCCGGACAGCCGGAGCTGGACCGCAAGCTGGAGGCGCCCAATCTTCGACAGTTGAAGCAGCGCATTGTCCTGCGATGCAATTTGGAACCGTTCAGCGCGGACGACACCGCGCAGTACATAGCGACTCGCCTGGAAAAAGCCGGCCTTCCGGACCAAACCGTATTTACGCCGGAGATTCTGGCGGAGATCCACGTTCGCTCTCAAGGCATCCCGCGATTGATCAACGCCATCTGCGACAACTTGCTGCTCACGTGCTTTGCTCTGGAAACCAAGGTCGCCACGCTCAGCATGCTGGACGAAGTGAGCAAGGATATGCGTCTGGAATGGGCGGGACGGCGTCCGCGCGGGGAGCGGTCCCGGTATTCGCGCGAGGCGTTGGAAGAAACTCCGTTCTACACCCGCGGCGGCGAATAAGCGCTGCGCGATCCATCGCCGGTTCCGGACCATTCATCCGATTCATGAGCCTCTTGTCCGGAACACCGGGCTAAATCGCGCCGGCCGCTCTATTCTGAGAATCGAAGGGGATTTCAAATGCTAAAGAAACTTACCGCCGTGATTTTACTTGCCGCCGGCATGCTGGCGAGCCAGGATCGCTTCGACTTCAAGGTGCGAAACTATTTCTTCGCCGGATTTGCGGGCAATGCCGCATCGCTCGAAAAGGGAATGAAGATCTGCGAGAGTGTGCTCGCCGAGAACCCGAAAGACGCCGAGGCGATGGTATGGCACGGGGCTGGTTTGTTTTACCAGGGGGGCCAGTTTTTTCAAAAGGGCGACATGCAAAACGGACAGAATATGTGGACGCGCGGATTGAGTGAAATGGACGCAGCCGTTGCTCTCGCCCCGGATAATCTCGGCGTTCGGATTCCGCGGGGAGCGGTGTTGCTCACTGCCTCGCACTACGTGCCTGGCCCCGACATGGCGAAGCCGCTCATCGAAAAGGGCCTCACCGATTTCGAGAAGGCGTATGAGATGCAGTCGGCGCAACTTGACAGTATGGGGACGCATCCGCGCGGCGAGCTGCTGATCGGGTTGGGCGATAGCTACAGCCGGCTTGGGAATCGGGAAAAGGCGCAGGAGTTTTTCGAGAGAATCCAAAAGGATCTTAAGGGCACGCCCTACGAGAAGTCGGCTAAGATCTGGTTGGAGACTGGGACGCTGGCGCCGGCGCAGGCCGGGTGTTTGGGGTGTCATACAGGTGGGACGACGAGTTTGAAGTAGCCGGTAAGTAAGATGAAATAGGGCGATCCGCGGATGTACAGAACACTGGCCAAGATTCTGATCGTTAACACTGCGATCGCCCTCATGCCGCCTCTGATGCTGGTGGTGTTGTCCGTCGACAGCGTACCCTTCCAGCGGGTGCTGCTCACTTTTCTCTACTCGCTGATTTACGCCCATTGCATCGGTGGGTTGAACTTCGCAACCATCCCAAGGCTATGGCAGGCCGTCTGCGATTATCCGGCATGGCAGCGTTGGACGCTGCGAATCATGGCGCTGTTCGTTAACTCGGTGGCCGGCGGCTTGATCGCGTGCCTGATCCTGGTGGCCTTCGGCTTCATATCCCGCGATCTCTATTGGCCGGAATTCTTCCGCAGCTTGAAGATCGCCGCGTTCCTCAGCATACTGGCGGGCCTTAGCATTGCGACTTACGAATCGCTGCACGGGCGCCTGGCGGAAACTACGCTGCAACTGCGCACCAAGGAATTGGAGCGTGAGCGCGCGCTGAAGCTGGCTACCGAAGCGCAACTGGCGTCGCTCGAATCGCGCATCCACCCGCATTTTCTGTTCAACACGCTGAACTCCATTTCGTCGCTGATCCCCGACGATCCGCAGCGCGCCGAGCGGCTGGTGGAGCAGATGGCGGCGTTGCTTCGATTTTCACTTGACGCGAACCAGTCCGGGTTGGTGCCGCTAGGGAGCGAGCTAAAGATCGTCGCCGATTATCTGGAGATCGAAAAAGCGCGCTTCGGGGGGCGGCAGCGCTATCGCATCGATCTCGCTGCCGATCTGAATGGCTCAAAGGTGCCGCCCTTGTCCGTCCAGACTTTGGTGGAAAACAGCGTGAAGTTCGCCATTGCCCCTCGCCGCGCGGGCGGTGAAATTCTGATCAGCGGCCAGCGGGACAATGGGCGTTTGCAGGTTGAAGTGTGTGACGATGGTCCGAGCTTCGCGCTTGAATCCGCGCCGGCGGGTCATGGTCTGGATAATTTGCGAGGGCGTTTGGCTACGCTGTTCGGCCAGGACGCGGCGCTAACACTGGAACGGCGCGAGCGGTACAACCACATGCGGCTGTCGGTTCCCGAACATGCGGGCATTTCTCATTGACGACGAGGCGCTGGCGCTGAAGCGCTTGAGCCGGATGCTGGCTGTAACAGGGCGAGTGAGCATTGCAGGCTCCAGCACAGATCCCGTGGAAGCTGTGCAAGCTGTCATGGAAGCCAAACCCGATGTCCTCTTTCTAGATATCGAAATGCCGGGGATGAATGGGTTCCAGATCCTGTCGCAACTCGACCCGCAGCCCATGGTGGTCTTCACCACCGCGTACGATCAGTATGCTCTGCAAGCGTTCGGCGTCAACTCGGTGGATTATCTTTTGAAGCCGATCGAGGCCGCGCAACTCAATCGCGCGTTGGACAAGATCGAGCGCATGCGTGGGGGCGTGGAGCCGCGTCCGGAATTGCGGGAGCTGCTGGAAAGGCTGGCGGCCGCGACTGCCAAGCCAGCGGAATATCCCGATCGAATTGCTTCTCGCACGGGGGAACGAGTGGAGTTCGTGGAGTTGTCGCGCGTTACGCATTTCTTTGCGAGCGACAAACTGACTTATGCAGCCACGGCGGCCAAGAATTACACGATTGACCATACTATTCAGGAGCTGGAACAAAGGCTCGACCCGCGCAAGTTTATTCGCATACATCGGGCGACGCTGGTTAATGTCGATTGCGTTCACGAGTTGCATGCGTGGTTTGCGGGGCGGATGGTGCTGCGGTTGAAAGATGAGAAACGCACTGAGTTGGCGGTGTCGCGCGATAGAGTGAGGGCGCTTAAGCAGAGATTGGGGATTTAGATTACGGAAGGAGTGCTTGCGCGATTGCCTCGGCGATTTTTTTGCCGTGGAAGCGGCCGTTCTCGATGAAGATTTCGTTGGTGTGCATGCCCGCCACAATTACGCCCGCCAGGAAGACTCCCGGGCGGTCGCTTTCCAATGTGTCCGGATTCGTGCGGGGGCGCTGGCTCGCCGGCTCCAGCAGTATTCCTAACGACGCCATGAATTCCAGGTCGGGACGATAGCCCGTTAACGCAAACACGAAGTCGTTGGCGATTGAGATTTCGCCGTCGGGAGTCGCCAGCCGTACCGCTTTTGGTTGGACTTCCAGGATGCGTGAATTGAAGCAGGCCTTGATTTCGCCGTTCTTCACCCGGTTCTCGATGTTCGGTTTGATCCAATATTTCACGCGATCGGAAATCCAATTGCCGCGGTGGACCAGCGTCACGCGGGCGCCGGTCCAGAACAACTCCAGCGCCGCGATTGCGGCCGAGTTTTTCGCACCCACCACAATCACGTCGTGGTCGTAATAAGGATGCGGCTCTTTGTAGTAGTGAATTACTTTTTCTAGATCCTCGCCGGGCACATTCAGCATGTTGGGCAAATCATAGTAACCGGTGGCCAACACAATTTTGCGCGCGTGATATTCCGCCCGGCTGGAGGTCACGCGAAAATCGTTGTCATCGCCCTCGATTTTCAGCACGCGCTCGTACTGGTGGATGCTCAGCCCGTAATATTCAGCGACACGGCGATAATATTTCAGAGCCTCCGTGCGGCCCGGTTTTTCGTTGAGCGATGTCATCGGCAACCCGCCGATCTCGAGCAATTCCGGAGTGGTGAAGAACACCATGTGCGTGGGGTAGTTGTAGAGCGAATTGACCACGCAGCCCTTTTCGATGAGGACCGTGTTTACGCCGCGCTGCTTCAATTCGATTCCGCAGGCGAGCCCGGTGGGCCCCGCGCCCACCACCACGACATCCAAATGCTGCACCGTCAGAGCATCCCCTCGACGCTGCTGTAAACCGCTTCCAACGCGGCGGGAAGGCCGGCGGGATTCTTGCCGCCCGCTTCGGCCATGTCGGGACGGCCGCCGCCTTTTCCACCTACCGCCTGCGCCACCGCGCCCACCAGTTTTCCGGCATGCACCTTGGACGTCAGGTCTTTTGTGACGCCAGACACGATGGACACGTTCGAATCTTCCGACGACGCCAGCACCACCACCATGCTTTTCCACTTGGTGCGCAACGAATCCACGAGTGTACGCAACTGCTCGCGGTCCATGCCCGGAACCTGAACGGCCAGCACTTTCACGCCTTTCATTTCCTTGACGGCGCTTTCTAGCTCCGCAACTTGCGCACGGGCCAGCTTGTCCTTCATTTGATCGATGCGTTTCTCGAGCGACTTTTTGTCTTCCAGAAGTTTTTCGACCGATTCGAGCAGCTCGGCTTCGGGCACATGCACCATGTCCGATACGCGATGCAGGGAGTGAATCGTATCCTGAAACCTGCGCAGCGCGGCCTCGCCGGTGATGGCCTCGATGCGGCGCACCCCCGCTGAAATGCTGCCTTCGTAGGTGATTTTGCATATGCCGATGTCGCCCGTGCGGCTGACATGAGTGCCGCCGCACAGCTCTTTGCTGAAATCGGGAATCGAGACGACTCGAACTTTGTTGCCGTACTTCTCGCCGAACAGCGCCATCGCACCGGTGTTCAGAGCGTTCTCAAGATCCATCACGTCCGTGTGAACTTCGGTGTTCTCCAGGATGTGTTCATTCATGAGCCGTTCGATCTCGGCCAATTCGTCGGCGTCGGTGGCGGTGTAGTGCGTGAAATCGAAGCGCAGCCGGCCCGGGTCAACTACGCTGCCGGCCTGCTTCACGTGGGCGCCGAGCACCTTACGCAAAGCGGCATGCAGCAGGTGGGTGGCGGTGTGGTTGCGCATGGTCGCGTAGCGAGATGATTTGTTAACGTGCGCGTCAACCACATCGCCCTTGTTTAGGCCACCAGGAACCGGCATCCTGTGAACGATTATTCCCGGCGCGGGAGAAATGGCCGCATCTATGACTACGCCCGCGCCCGTGGTCTTCGAAACAAGAACTCCGTTATCCCCGACCTGTCCGCCAGCTTCCGCGTAAAATGGCGTGCGGTCGAGAATTATTTCGTCGCCGAGCACTTCAAGTACCGTCGCCTCAGCTTTCAACGTTTCGCGGCCAACGAATTCTGTTTTGGGCAAGGTCCGATAGATCGGATTGATCTGCGTTTTATCCGCGCCCTTCCAACTGGCGCGTGCGCGCGTGCGCTGCTTTTCCATTTCGGCGGTGAAGCCTTCGTGGTCGATCGATAGCCCGTGTTCTTTCGCCATCTCATCCTGCTCATCCAAAGCCAGGCCGTAGGTGTCGTACAGTTTGAATGCAACCACGCCGGGAATCAGGCCGCCGGAAGCCGACTTGGCTTCGTCCTGAAACATTTTTTCCGCCACCTGGAAAGTGGTGGCGTAGCGATGCTCTTCGTCCTTCACCACGCGAGCAACGCGCTGGACACTCTCCATCATTTCCGGATAGCCGGGCTTCATCAACTCCGCGACGAATCCGGTTAGCTCAAAAAGATAAGGCTCGGACCGGCCCATCATGCGGGCATTTCGAATGGCCCGGCGCATGATTTTGCGCAGAACGTAGCCGCGTCCCTCGTTGGACGGCGTTACGCCATCGTGGATCAGAAACGCCGTCGCGCGGCTGTGGTCGGCGTTGATTCGGAGCGCGACATCCAGGCGCTCGTTGTCGCCGTAGGTAACACCGAGCAGCTCGGCCGCGCGGTCGATCACCGGCCGCAGCAGGTCTGTATCGTAATTTGAAATTTTCTCTTGCAGCACGCAAGAGATGCGTTCCAAACCCATGCCGGTGTCGATCGACGGCCGCGGCAACGGAGTCAATACGCCCGCAGCCGACCGGTCGAACTGCATGAAAACCAGGTTCCAGATTTCCACGAATCGTCCGCCGCCATCGAGAGGAAACTCTTCGCGGTCACGGCCGGGCTCGGCTGCTTCGGGTCCAAAATCGTAAAAAATTTCCGAGCACGGACCACACGGGCCGGTCTCGCCCATCTGCCAAAAATTGTCGGCCTCATCTAAGCGGAAGATGCGGCTGGCCGGGACTCCCGCCACTTTCTGCCACAGGCTCTCCGCGTCATCGTCCTCGCGGAAAACCGTGACATAGAGCTTGTCTTTGGGAAGGCCGAATTCCTTGGTCAGCAATTCCCAGGCGAACGCGATCGCTTCGGATTTGAAATAGTCGCCGAACGAGAAATTGCCGAGCATCTCAAAGAACGTCTGGTGGCGGCGTGTGTAGCCGACGTTGTCGAGATCGTTGTGC
>DATDHK010000101.1:0-2460 GCA_036521635.1 Bryobacteraceae bacterium
AAGCAAATAGCCGGTTTAAGGAGGGATAAAAACCGATATGGCTGGAAGAGCATCTCCTGATATTGGCCGAGCCGCGGCGAGATGCGCGGGCAGCAGTTTGATGGCGACGCGGCGGTCCAGCCGGGAGTCGTGCGCCAGATACACTTCGCCCATGCCGCCCTCGCCGAGCAGGGCGGTGACTTCTTAGGGCCCAGGCGGTGTCCGGCTATAAGAGGCATCGGAAGAGTTCAGCCGATTATATCTAACCGTGAAGAAAGGCTCAGCAACGCGCGCGAAATCGGCCACCCACTTCCTCACATCTCCGTCGTCCGGATTCCGAGTGCCCATTAACACTTGATGTCCATGTTTCACAAATCCGGCGCCTGGTGTTTGGCCAGCCAGTCCCGAGCCGGGAATTCCAACTTTTCTGCCGGCATTGTCCCATGGCAATCGGATATATAATTCTTAAAATGAAACGCCTCGCTTCGTTCCTGATCATGTGCTTTGCGGTCGCACGGGCCGACGCCGCGCGGCCGCTCAACCTGGAAGACTACTACCGCATCGAGAGCGCCGCGACGCCGGCCATCTCCCCCGACGGTCGCTGGGTTGTTTTCGTGCGCAACAGCATCATCGAAGCAGAAAATCAGCGTCATTCTGAGATCTGGGTGCGCGCGGCCGATGGGAGCGGCGCGGCCACGAGGCTCTCGAGTCCAACGCTGAATGCTTCCGCACCCAAATGGAGTCCGGACGGAAAACTGCTGTCGTTTCGTCAAGGTCGCGGTAGAGGCGCCGGAGCCGAAGGCGATGTATGGTTCTTACGAATGGACCAGCCGGGCGGCGAACCATTTCAGATCTCCGGCGTAGGCGGCGCGCCGATTTTCAGCCCCGATAATCGCTGGATCGCATTCACCAAAAAGACGCCGCCGGACGGGAAGGCGCGCGATCTCACGCCGTTTGAAAGGCAGTTGGACCAGCGCTTCAAAGGCCGCATGTACGATTGGATGAACATCCGTTTCGACCAGCGCGGCTATCTTCCCGATCCTCGCGACCCAATGGCGTCGCCGCCGATCGAGTTATACATTGTCGCGCGTGAAGGTGGCGCGCCGAAGCAATTGACGCATCTTGGAGTGGACGTGAAGTCAGCAGTCTGGCGTCCGGACAGCACAGCGCTAGCGATCACCGCGGATTCTCACCAGCGCGACGAATACTCCTACGAACGGGCCGACCTTTGGACCATCAATGTTGACGGCCAACTCCACCGCTTGACCGACGACGGTTTTGAGTACGATTCGCCGACCTGGTCCCCCGACGGCCGGTCATTGGTTTTTCGGCGCAGGCAGGGACTGAATCAGGTGATCCAGGCCAAACAAAATCACGGCGCGGCGGTAGATTTATACAGCATGCCGGCTGAAGGCGGCGCCATAAAAAACCTGACGCCGGATTGGGACTTGATTCCGGAAGCCCCGGCGATTAGCTCCAACGGCCGGTTCATTTATTTCGGCGCGGACACGGGCGGCGACGTGCATCTGTTCCGCGTGCCGTCGAGTGGCGGCGCCGTCGAAAGAATCACGAAGGGCGAACGCTCCTTAGGCGGGTTCAGTTTTTCCAGCGCATTCGACCGCATGGCGTACGCCGCGTCCGACGCTCAGCATCCGGCTGAAGTATTCACCGCGCGGTTGGATGCCTCGGGCGAAGTGAAACTCAGCGCTCTGAACGAGACGTCGTTGAAGGACATCGACCTCAGTCCGGCCGAGCGAATTCATTTTCGAAGCGCCGACGGCACACAGGTGGAAGGGTGGATGATCTTGCCGCGCGCCGCCAAGACTCCATACCCCCTGATCCTCAGCATTCACGGCGGGCCGCACGGAGCTTCCGGCAGCACTTTCAATTACGAATTTCAATTGCTGGCGGCCAATGGCTACGCGGTGCTGTACACCAACCCGCGCGGGTCTACCGGATACGGAGAGAAATTCCTGTGGGCCACGTGGGGCGGTTGGGGCAAGCTGGATTACCAGGACGTGATGGCGGGCGTCGATTACGCTTTGGAACACTATCCGCTGGATCGCAAGCGCCTGGGCGTCACCGGCTATTCCTACGGCGGATTTCTGACCGATTGGATCGTCACGCAAACCACTCGATTCGCGGCGGCGGTCACAGGCGCGGGCATTTCGAATTGGCTCAGCGACTACGGTACCGCCGATATCCCTCGTACCAAGGAAAGTGAATTTTACGGTGCCCCGTGGGATCAGGCAGCCGGTGAACGAATGCGCGCGCTCTCACCAATCACGCACGTCGGGAACGCCAAGACGCCCACGCTATTCGTTCACGGAGAAGCGGACCGCCGCGTCCCGATTGAGGAAGCCGAGCAGATGTACACAGCGCTAAAAAAACTCCACGTCCCCGCCAAGTTCATCCGCTATCCGGGAAATTTCCACGGCGGCTGGCCGGCCTGGGACATGGTGCATCGCTATTATCAAGAGC